>JAICRN010000119.1 GCA_025937335.1 Microcoleus sp. TY_ISSM_2_bin.22 | reverse complement strand
GAAAAGCTATGACTGCCGTAACTGCAAAACGATTCTCGATCGCCGAATATCACCGTTTGGGAGAACTGGGATTTTTCGCCCCGGATGACCGAGTTGAATTGATTCGCGGAGAAATTATCCTCAAGGCTACTAAAAGTACGTTTCACTCTGTTTGTAATTCGCTACTGTTAGAAGAATTGTACCCGCTACTGCTAAAAAGAGCGATCGTGCGCGGTCAAGAGCCAATTATTTTGACGGATGATAGCGAACCAGAGCCTGATGTTGTTATTGCACGCAATCGTTCTGACAATTATTTATCTTCTCACCCGGAGCCTGCTGATATTTTACTGGTAATTGAGGTTTCTGATTCTACTTTGAAGTACGACAGGAGAACCAAGTTATCTCTCTATGCTGAATCGGGAATTTCTGATTATTGGATATTTAATTTGGTAGATATTCAACTGGAAATGCACAGCGAACCTTATCAAAAACAAAGAGGTGGTTTCGACTATCGAGTCAAACGAGTGGTTTTGCGGAATGAGGTTGTGGTAATTCCAGGTTTCCCAGATTTGTCTCTCGATTTATCTGCGGTATTTCCTGCGCAGATTGGTGACTAAACATTGTGGCTCGACCGCACATATTTTAACTCACTAATTAAAGAGCGATCGAGCTTTTTGCGATGGATGATATAATGTAAAAGTGCAAAGGAATGAAGCATAAAACTAGCACTATCATTCAAAACAATTTGGTTTATAACCCCTGATTTATTCGCGGGAGAAATCTAAAATCTAAAATCGTTCTCCTCTAGCGATCGCCCCGAAGTCTAAAATCTAAAATCTAAAATCTAAAATCTAAAATCAGATGACTGCTCAAACTCTCTCCCCGCCCGAACAAATCGTCCACCTATCGGGTATCAGTTGGCAAACCTACGAAACTTTGCTTGCCGAAATCGGCGATCGACAAATTCGACTGAGATATAATCGCGGCAATCTGGAAATTATGGTACCTTCTCCAGAACACGAACGCTTCAAAACAATAATGGGTCGATTTGTTGAAACCTTAGCGGAAGAATTAGAGGTGAGAATTGAGCCTCTCGGATCTACCACATTCAAGCGTCCTGAACTTAGCGGTGCAGAACCGGATGAATGTTTTTACATCCAGAATATTAGTGCAGTTAAAGGCAAAAAAAGAATCGACCTGAATCAAGAGCCGCCGCCGGATTTAGTGGTGAAATTGATATTACCAGCCGTTCGGAAAATAGCTTGCAGGTTTATGCGGTTCTGGGAGTACCGGAAGTTTGGATTTATAATGGATCGCGACTCAGAATCAACAGATTTGAAAATGGAGAATACCTTGAGTGCGAGCTCAGTTTAGCATTTCCCAGCTTACCGATATTAGAGATTGCCAGATTTTTAGAACAAGCAGAAACAATGGACTATTTGGAATTAGTGAAAGCATTTCGGAATTGGGTAAAAAGCCAAATTCAGTAAAACCAATGAAGGGTGGAAAAAATTAAACAAAATTTACACTTTTAACCGATTAAAAAATGCTGTAGTGTGATAAATTAAAAATTAGGCACTCGTCAAAATCTCCATCACAGTCTGGCAAAGCCAGCAATTCTACCGATATGCGATCGCTAGAGTCTCACAACAAATATCCAGATTGCTTGTGGATGCAATTAGAAGCAATTCCAGTTGCATCCGTTGCAGCCCAAGCCCAGCAGCTCGACATTCACTTGAGCTTGAATTTTAACGAGCATTGGGAACCCATACTAGGTGGTCGCGTCAAATTTGGCCTGCAAGGCGGGACGCTCAAGCTCAATCTAGAAAACTGCGAAATTCCCGTAGCATCGCGTCAGTTAGTCGGTTCTTTCAAGCTGTCGCCAATAGAAGAAACACAGCTTATTAAAAGCAGTTCAGAAGTTTTATTAACTGAAAATCTGCGGGGAGTTCGAGACAGCCATCATGCGGAAAAAATTAATGAAACGGACTGCACGTTTTGTCACATTTCCACAATAGGCGATGATACAAAGCCCGCTTGGATTTTTGCATTAGAAGAGGGCAAATCAGTATTAAAAGGTTTGCTAAAAAGTGCTAAACTGGGGCAATTTTCTGCCCAACAATTGCGGATGAAAGCGACTTTTGAAGTGGCGAAAGAAGATATTTATCTCACCGATGCAGAGGGTTTGTGGCCGCACGATATCACGCCTAATCAACATTCGGTTTTAGCAAGAATCCTGACTGTATATCTGCAAAAAAATAAACTCCAACCGGCTATCAGTTGGGCGCTATTGTCCTATAATTTGCCTCCGGTTGAACAGCGCGAGGTGGAAATTGTCCCGGAAGCTGAATCGGAATTGCAGGAAATGGTCGATCGCATTATCTCCGCTGAAACCGACAACTTTGTGGAGTTGGCAAAAATTGCCAATCTCAATCCAGCACAGGATTTCGCGGGTAGCAGCTTGCGCGGAACCACTTTAAGTGCAGTGGACTTTAGCAGCGCAAATCTCGATCGGACAAATTTCCGAGGTGCAAACTTAAGCGATGTCGATTTCAGCGATGCCAACCTGCAAAATGCCAAATTCGGCGGTGCAGATTTGAGTGGCGCTTTCTTAGGAAATGCTGATTTAAGCGGCGCAGATTTACACAAAGCAAGTCTGGCTTTAGCTAACCTCAGCGGTGCCAATTTGAGCGGTGCAAATCTGCTAGAAGTGAACTTAACAAATACTAATTTCAGCGGTGCGAAGGTCGAGGCAGCCAGATTCGGGAACAATTCAGGAATGGATGAGGAGATTCAGGTGAATCTACAGCAGCGAGGCGCGATTTTTGAAGAGGTTTAGTCGGTAAGTGCGAGATCCTTTTTATTCATCCGCCTCCATTGTGGCACGGGCCTCACGCCTGTGCGATGGAATTTCACCTTTAAACTACCGCCTCTGAAAAAAGTTGCTTCTTAATCTTTAACTCTGTAACTAAATTTATAGAGAGCGATGAACCGTAGCTGTTAAGACTGTAAACAGGCATTTCTTGCCAACACTGACGGCAAAACCAGTATACTTGACTTTGGCGAAGGTGACGCAGCATTTGATTCGTGCAGCAAGGACAGCTTGTCATAAAAACCTCTTTTTTATCGACGAAAGTGTATTTGTCTTGTGTTGGCCAGTGCTGTAAGCTGGGTTGAAGCAGCAACTCTATGAATGTAGAGGTAAGAAGTAAAGATTTGGTAAAGAATAAGAGGTTGTTAAGGAATTGATGCAAATCGAAAGATTTCGTAAAAATAGCAATAACTGAGAGAAATTGTATCCAACAATCCCCTGGTTCCCAGAGAGGATACTCAGTCTAAATCCCAACCCAACGCCTTCGCAATCTCAACGGCAAGCATAGTTGGCTCAAGAGGATTGACGATCGCTGCTGCAAGTTGAGATTTGTGGAACCAATTCAAAGGTAAATCTGACCATTTGCCTTTGAGAGTTAGCAGCAGAACCGGAATTCCTTGGGTTTCTGGTTTGGTTTTTAGTTGTTGGAGAAATAGCAATCCATCTATTTCGCCCAGAGAAGCCTCGCAAATAATCGCATCTGGCTGATAGAAACTTGCTTGTCGCAATCCTTCTAAAGTCGAACCCGCAACTTCGACTTGCCAACCTACCACATCAGTCAAGCAAGCCTGGATTACCTCCCCTATAATCGGATTTTTGTGAATTAATAAAAGTCTTTTTGCAGTCATACCAATAACTGGGAAACGCTTCATTTATTTTTTGAACAGCCTGTCAAATACTAACCCTGTCTGGGTTTTTGGCGGGGTGGTCACGCCCCCAGGGTGAGTTTGGGAAGCCTACCAATAGGGATATTAAGATTGTCAAGTCTTCAGAATCCTGCGTCTGCCATACCGGGGAGTGTCAATCATCCCATCCCAAAATCTCTGCCACTTTTCCCGGCAGGGTAGTGGGTTCAAATGGTTTGCGAATTACCCCAGCAACACCCATTTCGGCAAATTCAGCCATATCGCTTGACATAACTCTTGCTGTCACCAGAATCACTGGAATCGATCGAGTTACGGGATCGGATTGGAGACGATCGTACACAGCAAACCCATCCATTCCCGGCATTGATATATCTAGCAAAATAGCGTTAGGTCGTTCTGTTTGTAGGATTTGTAAACATTCTTGTCCTGATTCGGCCACTAGGGTGTTCCATCCCGCGAGGTCTTCCAGGCACAACTTTACCAGTTCGCGGAGGTGTTCTTGGTCATCAACGATGAGAATTTGTTTCCCTATCATCTTGTTTTCGGGCAGGAGACTGCCCTCATAATTAGCTACTTGCAAAGCGTTCATTTTACTGGGGTTGATGAGAAATTAATTTTTCGGTTGCCAATTGGGTCTCAAATACACATCTTTAAGCAATCGCTCAAAGATGTGTATTTGAGAGTTGAATCCGAACTTGGGATGGCGCAACTCTCAACTCTTTAGCAAGCTGAATTGTTAAACCATCCGAGTGTATTTCAGTCTCGTAGATTTCAGGATATACGCGGTGGGGCAACGGGATGAGACTTTGAAATCCACTAGGAAGGAAATAACCTTCTACTCCCGCAGCTTCGGTAGGTTGACCTTGAATTAAAACAGTTTCTGGAGTGATTTGGAGACTCAATTTGACAAGATGAATGTCAGAAATGTCAACTTTAAGGATAAGTGTCACATCCTTTTCTTGAATTTTAATACCTGCGATCGGTGTTTCCTCTGTATGAGCAATCCAAAGTGTGGATTGCTGATAACCAGCGGGCAAACCGGAAAATGAACCTGCGAGATCCTGATTTACACCATTCAAAGCCTGAAAAGCATTCATTGAGTCTCCTTTTAGTGCAAAGAACTTTTAGCTGCATAACAGGAGACTAAATAGCAAGGGTAAGGAATTGGTAAAGATTCGGTTATTGTTACAAAACTTAACAAAACTGGTGAAAGTCAATCCTCCCATCCCAAAATCTCTGCTACTTCTTCCGTCAGGGTGATGGGTTGGATCGGTTTGGAAATTACCCCAGCTACCGCCATCTGGGCAAATTTAGCCCGATCGCTGGGCAAAACTTTCGCTGTCAGCAGAATCACTGGAATCGATCGGGTAATCGGATCGGACTGGAGGATCTCGTACACGGCAAATCCATCCATTCCCGGCATAGATACATCTAGCAAAATAGCGTTGGGTTGTTCTGTTTGCAGTATTTGTAAACATTCCTCTCCCGATCCTGCCCCTACTGTTTTCCATCCGCCTAAATCTTCTAAGCAGGCCTGCACAAGTTCCCGAAGGTGTTCTTCATCGTCAACAACTAGAATTTGTCTGTCTGTCATGAGATTTTGGATTGGAGATTTTGGATTTGGGATTGATGCTACAAATTAATCTAAGGGTTATTCAATGATGGCTAAGGGTAGGGTGAAGCAAAATGTGCTGCCTTCACCTAAGATACTTTCCGCCCAGATTTTGCCGCCATGCCGCTCAACAATACTGCGACAGATTGCTAAACCTAAACCGGTGCCTCCTTTTTCGCGGGAGTCGGAGGCATCGACTTGCTGAAATCGCCCAAAAATGAGTTCTAGTTTATCGGCAGGAATGCCTCGTCCGCGATCGCTAACTTGGAACAGCACAAAGTCTGTCTGGTTTTCGGCACTCAGATGAATTGTGGAATCGACAGGTGAGAATTTAATCGCATTACTGACCAAATTTGTTAAGGTTTGGACGATCGCATCTCCTGTTGCCCAGACTTCTGCATCCGTGGGGGTAACAATTAATGAGATCTGCTGTTGAGTAGCCAGCGCCTGAGTGCTATCTACTGCTTGCTGCATCAAATCGGCAGCTTTGCAAACGGTTTTCTCCACAATTGCCCGCCCGGAGTCTATGCGCTCCAAATCTAAAATATCATTAACCAGGTTCACTAAACGATTGGTATCGAGGATGGCAATTTCAATCATGCGTCTAGATTTTTCTGGCTTTTTATCATAAACCCCACTTTTTATTAGCCCCAATGACATTTGAATTCCTGTCAAAGGAGTCCGAAGTTCATGGCTGACAATGCCAATGAACTCATCTTTAATGTGTTCGATCTTTTGTCGTTCGGTAATATCTTCCCCAATGCTGATAGTTCCAATGATGTTTCCCTCTGAATCTTGCAGCATGGTATTGTTCCAGGCAATAAATCGTTCCTCACCGGATTTTGTCAAGATAAAATTTTGATAATATGGATGATAGTTGTGGGCTAAAACTTCCGAAAAAACAACTTGAATCGATTCTCGATTAGAAGGAGGTAAGAATTTTTTAAACCAATTTTTTCCGAGAACTTCTAGGTGAGTATATCCCGTAAGTTTTAAGAAGAAAGGATTAACGTAATTTACATTTCCCCCTATATCAAGTCCGACAACAATCAACTGCACGTTATCCAAGAGCGATCGCCAGCGTCGTTCGGCTTCTCGGATCGTGGCTTCGGCTTGCTTGCGTTCTTGCAGTTCGACCTGAAGTTGTCGGTAGAGCTTGGATTGCTGAATGGCGATCGACAATTGGCTGGCAATCTGTTCCAGTAATTCTATTTCCCACGATTGCCATTGACGAGGTGCCGTATTTTGGTAGATAGCTAACAAACCCCAGAGATTTTCTCTCAAAAATATCGGGAAAACTGCATAACTTTTTGCTTGAAATTGTTCCAGTAGATCGATATGACAGGGTTGAATTTCAGCCCGGTAAATATTATCAATAATAAAAAATTCATGATTGCGGAATCGCCCGCCGTGAGTTTCTTGCAGATAGGTATCTGCACAATTTTTTTGAAGATCGCTTCCTATCAGTTTTACCCAGTTCTCACCAACTGACTCGCAAATAAAATCACCACTCCAATCAGGATTAAAGCGGTAAATGGCAGTGCGATCGGTTTGTAATGTCTGCCTGATTTCAGTAACAGCAGTATTTAGAACGGCATTCAGATCCAAAGATTGGCGAATCCCTTGAGTAATCCTCCATAGCAAATGTTCCTTTCGGGATTTCTGCAGTAAGGCTGCTTCCGCCTCTTGTCGAACTTCTTCGAGATGCTTCGCTACTGTGATATCTTGATGAACGGCCACCAGAACATCGCCATAGTCGGAATGATTGAATACAGAGCAAGTTGCACTGCACCAAAATGGAGTTCCATCTTTCTTGACATTATGAACTTCATAGCTAAATTCACCCCTTTGTAAAACGGCAGACCGAATAGCTTGATTTACATCTTCAGGATTGACCGATTCGCTGCCATAGTTGAGAATCGAAACGTGTTGACCGTTAAGTTCACCAAAGTCATAGCCAAACATCCGCTCAAATTTAGGATTGGCATAGACAATGGCTGCATTATCTGCTCTTACTAAACAAATGCCTTCCGCCATGTTGCGGGTAATGACAGCCTGAAGCTCAAGCATTTGTTCGGCTTGTTTAAGTTTAGTCAGATCGCGCAGACTGACGATTACCCCTACAATATTTTCGCCTGCATCACGGAAAGGCGTATAAGTAACGCTCAAAAATTGCGGTACTAAGTTCGGATAGTCAAACCACTTTTCATACTGAATTGTTTCTCCAGCCAAACATCTGTCTAAGCGAGGTTGAATGAAGTTATCAAACAACTCTGCACCCAGGATATTCCTAACAGAATTTCCGATTACTTCGCTCTCAGATTTGTTGCACCACGTCAAATAACCTTGATTGGCTATTTGATAAATATAGTTAATATTCATCAGCGCAATCCCATCTGTTGTATTGAATAGGATGCGTTCATATTGGCGGAAGGCTTCTTCAGTAAGTTTGCGAGCGGTGATATCAAATATGCTAGAACGACTCATCATGAAGTTACCTGCTTCATCATAAATTGCTGTAGCATTTAGGTTTATCCAAATGGGTTTTCCCTTTTTATTCAACATTTGAAACTCTATATTTTCGATCCATCCTTGTTTTTTAAATACGGGAAAGTTTTGATAAAAAATGTTTTTACTTTCAATCGTAATTAGATCGACAAATTTCTTTTTGTATACAATTTCATCGCGGGTATAGCCTAACCACTTCAGTTCCGTATCATTAATCATAATTATTGTTCCTGCTGCATCTAGGGAATGATAGCCACAGGGAGAATTATTATAGAGGTCTTCAACTTGATTGATATATTGTTGCAACCTATGGTTGACTTCAGTGAGTTCTGCTGTCCGTTCTATGACTCGTTGTTCGAGTTCAGTATTGAGTTGTTGTAGGGCAATTTCTGCTTGTTGGCGCTCCCTTAGTTCCGTTTGTAATCGATCCAATAAATCAGCTTGCTGAATGGCAATTCCAGCTTGAGTTGCTACCTGTTGCATGAGCTCAATTTCTGATGGTTGCCATTCGCGAGGTTTGGCACACTGATGGGCAATCAATAATCCCCAAAGTTCTTCTCCCTTAAGGATAGGAATAACTAAGTTAGCTCTAACTTGAAAAGTTGCCAGTAATTCCCGGTGACAAGTATCAATTCCGGCAGTATAAATATCTGATTTAGAGGTGAATAAGCCTTGTTTGAAGGGTTCGATATAGCTTTCACCCAAGCAAGGATCGTGTATCTGAGTGGATAAGATTGCTGTCCATTCTGAACCAACTGACTCTACGACCGCCTTTCCGCTCCAGTCTGGAGCAAATTGGAAGATAATTACGCGATCGCATTGCAGAATGTTTCTGAGGTCAGTTACCGTAGTGTTAAAAATATCTTCTAGTTTGAGGGATTCGGGGATATAAACTGGTGTTTTAGCCAGGATTTGCTGTGGCTGTTGTTGCCATTTCCCATAATCTTCATCAGTATGTTCTATCATTAATCTACTTAATTAATTACATTTTTTAGATTGGGGCAGAAACCGCGTTTTTAGCTCTCGTGCGTAAGTTCTATTTAAGTATTCTCAGGGTTAAATAAAGGACGAGCGCGCCTGATTCGGCTGAGTACCCGCGTGACTAATTCAGGCCCTAGTACCGGCTTGGTAATAAAATCATCGGCTCCCGCTGCAAAGGCTTGTTGCAGAGATTCTGGATCGGTATGGGCTGTCACCACTAAAATCGGTAAATTTTCCCATTGGATATCCTGTCGGACGACCTGACACAATTCTAAGCCGCTGACGATCGGCATTTCTAGATCCAGCACTACTAAATCGGGCTCAGTGCTAATTAACACCTCCCAAAATTGCTGTGGTTCTTTGAGAGTTGTCACCTCAATTCCCCAAGGAGTCAGTAACGCTGATAATTTAACCAGGATCGCAGGGTCATCATCTACGATTAAGACTTTGGCTTCTGAAGTTTTGGGACTGGGTAAAACACGCGCGATGGCTCGAAAAATTTGCTCGGTGGTGGCAGGTTTGTGGAGAAATTGCTTAGCACCTAAGCGCGATACTGCCAAGCGATCGGCAAGACTATCTCGTCCGGTAAAAACGATTATAGGAAGAGTAGGCGAGCGCTCAGTCAGTTCTCGCAGTAGCGTCAATCCATCTTCCTCTGTCTCTGCAAAGCTTAAATCTAGTAACATCACATCGGGTATTGACAAGGCAAGACGCGATCGAGCAGCAGTAATATTCGGCGCAATTTTCATCCGCAATCCCCAAGCTTCGGATTCTACTTTCAATCGCTCCGTTAATGCAGCATCATCATCGACTACCAAAACCCGATAGTTGAAAATTGAAATAGTAGAAACTGGTACAGCCGTTGATGTAATCGGTGTTTTGGCTAATTCCTGCTGTAATCCTGTCACCAATTCCGAGAAGTCGGTAATTTCCTCAGGAGTGAAAGACCGCTCTTTTATTAGCAAATGCTCTGCAGAGCGTGCCAATTTCGAGCCTTCGGGATAACCAAAAGATCCTAGAGAGCCTGCCAATTTATGAGCTTCATGTTTTGCCGCTTGCTGTAATTCTGTTTCTAAATTTCCTGCTAATAGAGCAGTTTTTGCCCGATCCAATACAGCAATTTGTTGGTTGAAGCCTCCCCGAAACCGCTCTAAAACTTTGTCGCTCTCCGACTTATCTACCCCGCGAGATTGATGTTTTTGGGTGCGCTCAATCCCAGGATTATTTGAACTAGACGACGCAGATGGGTGGTACGGTTTCAGTCGATAGCCCATGCCATAAACTGTTTCGATAATTTCTTCAGTTAAGCCACCTGCCTTCAGTTTCTTTCTGACATCCTTAATATGAGTGATAATGGCGCGATCGGTTGGTGCCTCATCAAATCCCCACAGACGATCCAAAATAGCACTGCGACTAAATATGCGATCGGGATTTCGCAGTAATAATTCCAGCAGATTATATTCTGTCGCTGTCAGTGAAATGATTTGTTCGCAAAATGTCACTCTACCAGACTCTAAATCTAAACAAAGATCTCCCCAAGTCAAGGTATTAGCCGCTGAATTCTGAGTAGAACCTCCTGGGGAAAGTGCTTTACTGCGTCGCAATAAAGTTCGGATTCTTGCCAGTAATACTTCCGTAGCAAAAGGCTTGCTGACGTAATCATCGGCTCCTGCATCAAAAAGAGCCACCACCTCCGCATCAGAATCATTTGCCGTCATTAACAGGATCGGTTTGTGGTAGCCTTGCGATCGCAGTTGCCGACATAGACTAATTCCATCTAGTTTGGGAACCTGCACGTCTAACAAAATCAGGTCATACTCAATTGCTGCTGCCAAGTCTAGGCCCGCTTGTCCATCATTTG
>JAICRN010000199.1 GCA_025937335.1 Microcoleus sp. TY_ISSM_2_bin.22 | reverse complement strand
CCTAGCACCAACAGCGGCAGGTTGGGGTACAAAGTTTTGAGTTCGCCACACAATGCCAGCGCCTCTATTTGACCCGATCGCCAATTTAGGGTCTCAACAGCCAAAATAACCAAATCAGCAGGCTTCTTGGCTGTTTCAGAGCCTAGCGAGCGAGCCTCTAGAACCCGCAAAGCCTCGTTTCCCGTTGAAACCTCTGCCACAACTTGCAAGTCTGGATACTGCTCGCAAGCGACTCTCAGCCCCAGCCGGAAAATGGGGTCGGCATCGATCGACAGCAGTTGAAAGTTACTCACTCGATTTTAGATTTGAGATTTTAGAGGTCGAGCGCGCGAAAACCCAATTACTCGGGGATCAAATTAGCATCAGGAGGCCCAGCCGATTCAGGAATCGAGGGCGGGGCGGGTTCCGGAGCCGGAGCCGGAGGAGCAGGTTCCGGGGCCGGAGCCGGGGCTTCTTCTCTCGCGGGCGGATAGTAAGGTTCCGGCTCCCTCGCGGGCGGATAGTAAGGTTCCGGTTCCGGCTCTCTAGCAGGCGGATAGTAAGGTTCCGGTTCCGGCTCTCTAGCAGGCGGATAGTAAGGTTCCGGCTCGGGAGCCGGGGCCTCTTGGCTGGCTGGCGGATAGTAAGGCTCGGGAGCCGGAGCCTCCTCGGGAGGAGGCACGTACTCCTGTTGGGGAGCTGGCGCGTATTCCTCCTGTGGCGGAGCTGGCGCGTACTCCTGTTGGGGAGCTGGCGCGTACTCGCGAGCGGGTTCCGGCGGCGGTGCAGTGTTAGCTCTAAGTTCGGCACTCCAGCGCCCGATCGCACCTACCGCCTCTGAATACAGCGCCCTACCGTAACCGATTTGGGAAGCCGTATCGATCGCCGCTCCTAGACTGCCTTGAGAGGCCAATTCCGAAGCTCGATCCAGAATCGGTCGGTCTTGAGCAACTTGCAGTTCGCTCACCCACTGATAGACATTATCCTGAGCTTTGGCGTACAAAGTCCTACCGCTCTTAATTGCCGAAGCTTTTTCAATAGCAGCGCTAAGTTTTCCTTGCTTCGCCAAGGCGATAGCTTCATCCAAAAAAGGCTGATCTTGAATAACTTCTATGCGTTTCGTCCACTGAGCCAAGAGAGTTTGCGCCTCTATCCTGCGGGGGCGGTTTTGAGCGATCAGCAGTACCTGAGCGATGCCGCCCTTGAGTCCTTCAACCGTTTGCGGTTCTGCCAACTGCTTCGCCAGAGTCAGAAAAGATTGATCTTCGAGCCGCTGAATTTCCCGCCGCCAAGCAGCCACCAAAGTTTGAGCGTGAACCCGCCGCGGCTGCTTGAGTCCGATGGTTTGCGCGTGTTCGATCGCGAGTCCAAACGTCGCTATCTGACCGAAACTAGCGATCGAGCTCGCCACTTGCAGCCGCAGCAAATCTTGAAACTGCACCTGCAAATTTTCAATTTGAACTTGAGCTTGCTTGTACAGAGGGCGACCCGGAGCAATTTGGCTAGCAGCCCCCTGCCCTTCGAGCAAGCTAAAAATGTGTTGTGGCAGCGGAGTTGATATCGACTGGTTCCACGTCACCGCCTGAGCTCTACCCAACTGCATCAAATCTTGAGCTTCTGCAAACAGTAGCGAATCCTGCGGCACAACAGAAGCAGCCTCGATCGCTCCCGGCAGATCTTTGGCCGCCAATCGCTTAGTAGCCATTGCCAGCAAAGTCCGGCTCCAGCCCTCAATTTCCTTCTCAGCTTTAGCGCGGGCAAAAAGCTGCGAGTCTATTTTACGAGCCAGGACGATCGCCTCAGCGAACTTTTGCGGAGTTCCCTCTTCCGCCAAATCTCTAGCCTCTTGCAAGCGTTGCCAGCCGTTTCTTTCCAAAGAAATCTGCTGGATCAGCTCGTTGTAACGCTTCTGACTCCAGAAAATATTTTCCAGCTTAAATAGAGCTTGAGCGTAATCCCAGGCTTTCCTTAAATCCTCACTTTTCAAAGCTGCTAGGGCTGTATCGTAGAGTTTTTGGCCCTCCTGCCAATTTTTTTCCCAAGCAGTAACCGCCTCTTCTACCTCGGGGTAAGACGGACTGGTTTTCGGAATTTTCGCCACAATTTCCAGAGCACCCTTCAAATCGCCCCTCTCTATTTTTGCCCTGGCAAATCCCAGAATAGCTTTCGACCATTCCCCTATCAAATGTTGACCCTGCGAGTATAGCGGATGTTCTTTCGGCCAAGCCTGCACCAGTGCCATTGCCGATTCTAGCTGTTCTAGCTTGCCCGACTTAGCTGCTTGCTGAGCGCAGTAAAGTCGCTCCCCGTCCGCCGCCAGCGGCGACAGTTGCTGGCAATTGGGAGGCGGCGGCATCGTCAGCAACCACAGAAATGCAGCGGCACCGGTTACTCCAAATCCCACCAGGAGACTCAGCCAGATTAGCTGCCACTGCCAAAAAGTTCTTTTCCCCTCTATCGGTGACGCCGTTGCTGAGGAACTCGCATCGCCTGTCGCCTCTGCACTCAAATGTGCCGTCGGTTTGGGGGATGGGTTGTATTGCGGTGGTGTGTGGAATTGGTCAGATTGTCGTCTCGCCATTACTTCAGCCTGTCCTGTAATGCGCACTCTTCACGTGACACTCCCACATCAAATCATAGATTGTGATGTCGGCTTCTGACTCCTGTTAAGGAGATCGAGAACTTCCTTCAAGGTACTGGCAGTCTTTCCCTCTACGGCGTTTTATAGTGAGGTTCGTGTCCGGCCCCACTGGTTGCTTCCGAGTATTTTAGGCTCTGGAAGCACGTAAATCATACCAGTTATCACACAGTTATTCACAGATACCGGGGTCGTTTAGCAGAAAAAACAGCATAAAGCCCCGTCAGTCCATCAATTTTAGATTTTAGATTTTAGATTTTAGATTTTAGATTTGACTCCACAGATGAATTGTGGGAAGGATTTAACTCAGGTCTAATATTAAATCCGCGTCAGAAATTCCATTATCAGACTCAGCGGTTGAAACCCCAACTACACAAACTTTCGTCTCCTCCAAGCCGGTTAAAAATCCAGGGGACGCTACAGCAGGATTTGGTCTACACTTTTACGTTTAGCCGGTAGAACTGATTTTTTGAGTATAGTCGTAAATTTTATTCCCGATCGCCAAGTTTGGCGATCGAGTTTCATTTTTGTGTTTTCCTTTTTTTCTACTGTGCCGAATTTCGGCGGGCGACGCAAAAAAACCGATCGAGCCCAGCTAAAATACTTGAATTATTTTATAGGAGCGACAGGCCTAGCACAAAGATCGGTTTTGCTTCCAACAGCCGCTGCTTTATCCGTTACGAAGCCTTTGGTGTATCGCTGGCACTCAATGCTTGCGTTGCGGACTCTGCCGTTCGATATCCGTAGAAATCTATCCGGTAGTCTACAATTCTGACGCCCGTTTGCTGTTGGATTTGCTCTATCAAATCGATCGGCAATTCCACATGAACGTCCAAAATCTGAGCCGTATCAAGACAGTTGACGTGAGAGTGAGAGTCGCTGACATTGCCGTACAAGCGTCCCTCCGAGCGTTCTATGCACTCAATAATCCCTGCTTTCGACAAAGCTTCTAGATTTTGATAAACAGAAGTATGACCGATCGAATGCGCTTGTTGGTTGAGGCGATCGTAAATTTCGCGAGCCGAAAGGTGTTCTTTTGCCTGCCACAAAAGTTCTAGAATAAATCGACGCTGGCGGCTCAAGCGCATTCCCATCGCCTGACAGCGGTTCAAAGCATCTTCTAATGAACGAATTGGTTTCACAGCTACCGCCTTCTAAAGCCTGCTCGATTTTTAATTTTTGTACAATATTGCACGCCTATCCTGTATTCACTAATTCTAACGCAGAGTTGCCCAACAGTAAAAGGTAGAGGGCAAAAATTTCGACTGAGTGAATTTTTTGGAGTTGCTGCTCAACAAGCGGCTGCCAGCACCCTCCCGAAAATTATCCCCCTCAGAAATATTGCTTTGACCAAAAAATGGGTTTCAAGCCTCGCCCATAAGCGGGCGACTTTTTTGTGCTAGACTATTGCCGTAGAGTTTTTCCACGTCAAATGATCGTTCTGGAATTTAAAGTCAAAGGAAAAACAACTCAATACGCTGCAATAGATGAGGCGATTAGAACGGCTCAGTTTGTCCGCAACAAGTGCATCCGTTACTGGATGGACAACAGAGGCATTGGACAGAAAGAGCTTTATCGCTACAACACAGCGCTGAGGGCTGAATTTCCGTTTGTCAAAACTTTGAATTCCCATGCTTGTCAAGCCTCGGTTGAGCGGGCTTATAATTCAATTGCTCGGTTTTACGACAACTGCAAGCGCCAGGTTCCCGGTCAAAAAGGCTATCCAAAGTTTAAGAAAAACTTTCGTTCAGTTGAGTACAAAACTTCGGGGTGGGCGCTTTCCCAGACGCGCAAGCAAATTACCTTTACCGACAAAAAGGGTATTGGCAAGTTGAAACTGAAAGGGACTTGGGATTTAAACTTCTACCAAATAGACCAAATCAAGAGGGTGAGATTAGTTCGCCGTGCTGACGGTTACTACGTCCAATTTGTAATAAGGCTCGATCTCCAGGTCGATACAAATTCCACAGGTAGAACAATCGGTTTAGATGTTGGACTCAAAGAATTCTATACCGATAGCAACGGTCATAGCGAACCGAACCCTAGATTTTACAGAAAAAGTGAGAAGCGGTTGAAGTCTCGACAGCGCCGGGTTTCTCACAAAAAGAAAGGTTCTACCAATCGAAAGAAAGCCATCAATCGATTAGGGCGAGCACACCTCAAAATAAGTAGGCAGCGTCAAGAACACGCTAAGAAAATAGCGCGTTGCGTAATCCAATCTAACGATTTGGTCGCCTATGAAGACTTGAGGATTAGAAACCTGGTTAAAAACCATTGTCTTGCCAAGTCGATTAATGATGCAGGTTGGTATCAATTCAGGAAATGGTTAGAGCATTTTGGAATTAAACTTGGGAAAATAACGGTAGCTGTTAACCCTGCGTACACTACTCAAAACTGCTCTAACTGTGGCACGGTCGTAAAAAAATCTCTATCTACTAGAACCCACATTTGCGAATGTGGACTTGAATTAGATAGAGATTGGAATGCGGCTAGAAATATCCTGAATCTAGCCTTGGGTACTACAGGTCATGTAGGAACCTGGATCTTAAATCCGAACGCTTCGGGAGATTCGACCTCTACTCAGGCTGGAGAAATCTTGTCTGGGCAAGTTGAGTCAATGAACGAAGAATCCTCACGCCTTTAGGCCCGGGAGTGTCAATCTATCTTCTACTGCCAAAACTCCTAGTTCGAGGATTTAATGGCCTGAACGAGTAACTTGGCGATTTCCGAGAGTTGCTTTTTATTGAAAGTTTTGAGCAAAAGCTTGACTACAGCCTTCGGTTCGCCGGGAAGTGCTACTTGCTTCGACGCTGCTGCTGGGACTGCTGGGGCGCTTGCCTCTGCAGGTTTTGGGCTTGCTGCCAAAAGTAGCAAATTTTTACTCGGAACGATCGTCTTGACTTTCCCCCCTTGCACCAAATCCCCAGCCTCCTTGAGTTCTTTGATAATCAGCGGAGCTAAGACTTTATAAGAGTTTTTGGGATTAACGATCGCCCCTCTAGCTGTTTTAACTAAATTTTGCCAAGTCTCAATTTTACCTCCCAACTTATAGAGGCGAACGCAGACAGCCGTCAACTCCTGGCGACTAGCAGCCGATTCTTTCTGCTTGAACACCTGCAACATTTCTTTAAGTAAAGCCATAACTTCAATAGCAAAGTTCGCCGGCACAGGGCCCGCTGTTTGACCGGCGGGCGCACCAGACCCAGCAGCAACCGGTATAACTTTGCCCGAGGCCAAGTTATTGAGGTGAGTTTCCAGTTGAGCAAAAACAGGCATCACCTGCTGCACGAGTTTTTCTCCCTCTTCATTCCTCAAACCGAAAGGCCCCTCCAGTCGCCCCAGCAAGTCCTTAAGCGTATCAACTCCCTTTAAAAATAGGGATTCTGCCGTTTGGTCAACTTGCTTGACGGGCCCGTCCTTGAGCACCTTAAAACAATCTTCCAAGCGGTGAGCGGTTGTTTTAATACTATCTAAACCCAGCATGGCCGCCCCTCCTTTTACCGAATGGGCGGCTCGAAACATCTCCTGGACGCTTTCGGGGTCTTTCATCGTGGACTTCAAATCCACTAAACCATTTTCTAGGGTATCGAGGTGCTCCTTAGCCTCCTCTATAAACAAACGCATAATTCGGTCTTGCTGATCTGACACGATAGTCCTCCTAACAATCTCAGCACCCCTCCAGAAAGCACCCTCTTCACGGGAGAAAACGCGACTCCTGCCCAGAGTCGGAAGCTCCCATGCAAAACATTCTAGCCTGCCTCAGCTAGCAGACTCAAAATACGGGTCTCAGGGCAATCTTAGCTCTAAAACTGGTGCGGTGGAGATTGAGCCTAGAGTTCGGACGGAGTATCTGGAGCGATTTCAATGCCCATTCCTTGTTTCATCATCTGCTGAGCCGTAATCAAGTCGCTTAATTCCTTGACTTCGACGCCGATGTCTTGGCAAGCATTTTTGAGTTCCCGCTCGAAGGTGTTGAGGTCGCCTCGGTAGCCGCAAAGCTCAGCGGCTGTGGCGATTCCTTGTTGGGCGTTGGCTTTGGCGCAGTCGATCAATTCAATGCCTTTGAGGGGTTGGGAGGATGCCATAATGTCAAACCGCAATTTATCTTTTCTCCCACTGTAACTAGAACGTTGAGGTCGATCGATCTATCGAAAGGCATGAAAAATTCTGCCGGTGCTGCGTGTTATTAATTCATACTTATTTTTTGGGAGTTCCTGCGAAGATGGCAGTAGTTGAGATTTTCTAACCCTGACTGTGCCTAAATTACAGTAGATTACTGTGAAAAATATTTCCCAATCTAAAATGCACTGGGTCTGGAGCGTCCGGCACCGCCTGTTTGTGTCTGTTCTGTTTGCTATGGCAGTTGCTGTGTTGCTGCCGCCTGATTATCTCCCGCTGACTCGGATGCTGTGCATTTGGAACGCGGGCGCGGTCAGTTTCCTGATTTTAACTTGGATGCTGATGCTGCAAGGCACTCCCGAACTGATGCGCCACCACGCTCAGCAGTTGGATGCCGGCCGCTTAACAATCTTAAGTACGATCGTGGCAGCCGCTTTTGCTAGCTTGTTAGCCATCTTCTTTTTGCTGCGCGATACCAAAGGCCTGTCGCCGAATTTGCTATTTCTGCACTTGGGGCTTTCTGTCCTCACAATTGTTGGGTCTTGGATGCAGGTACACACTATCTTCACGATGCACTATGCCCGCAGCTACTACAAAAACAGCAGCAAGCAGCACGGCAGTTACTTGCAAGCGGGGGGTTTGGATTTTCCGGGCGACGAGGAACCAGATTACAAAGATTTTTTATATTTCTCCTTTGGTATTGGCATGACTTGCCAAGTTGCAGACGTGCAGATCACTTCTCGTTCCACGAGGTATCTCGTGCTTTTTCACAGCGTGCTGTCGTTCTTTTTTAACACCGCTATTCTGGCTATGAGCGTCAATATTATTGCTGGATTGAGTTGAGATGATTCAGTGGCTGCGGTATGATTTCGAGTATGACGCGGAAACTTTCATCCTCATAATAGTTAGGTGGTAATTGCTAAATAGAAGTAGTCCAACCATCGGGAAGCTCACTTACATCTTCTATTAGGAAGTTAGCATACACAAATATTCGGACATCATCGTAGAGATCGCTAAGAACACGTTTCCGGGAACCGGATTTGTCCCACGGTTGAAGATCGGATTCTAGCTCACAGAAACCAACCCAGGGATGCCCCTCTTGCTGTAATTCTTCAGATTTAACTATCACAGCCGCCAAAACAGCTAAATCATACGGCTTAAGGAAGAGATCATCCATTGCACCAATAGATATTTGGCGCTCCAGCATAGGCTCTGAAAGCGCAAAGACGTTGAGACTAGGATGGTTCGCTAATTCATCCAATCGTTCTGAAACTTTCGTCAGTTCATTTGCGACTAATCCATCAAATTGAGCAAATACCCGACGTGCTGCATCGGCATCCTCAGCGCTGACTCGACCTTCATCTGTTGCCCATCTCACAAATTTGCGTAAATCATCAGAGCGAGAGCGTGGGGAAAACCTTCGAGGTACGGTTTCACGTGCTTCTGTAAGGCATATTGCAGGTACATATAACTTAAACTCACCAGCCTGAGCGCGTTGGAGCAACTGAATAGCCTGTGGACTTTGCAAGTGTGCTGGAGCAATAACATCGACTACCCAATTTGTTTCCACTAAAACTGCTTTGGGTTTCACTTTGCACTCTTACTCCATCTAGGGCCAGCAGCCCTCACTTCGCCAATTCGGAGAAGGCTAATTATTGGTTCGCCAAGTAGGTTTCTTAGGTCATTTGGGAGCTTTTCCATACTAGCAGTCAGCTTCAGTTTCTCAAGCCATCGCTGAACTCGCGATTCAAACTCCATACCAGGGTTTGCTTTCCATTGCTCATCAGCAGGTGGTAACAAAGAATCTGGAAGTTTCGCTTCACCAACTACATCAATTGACTCACCATTGTACTTTTCTAAGGAGTCGCGGAGCAGAATTACGCGCTCTCCAGTT
>JAICRN010000145.1 GCA_025937335.1 Microcoleus sp. TY_ISSM_2_bin.22 | reverse complement strand
GTAGCCTTGCGATCGCAATTGCCGACATAGACTAATTCCATCTAGTTTGGGAACCTGCACGTCTAACAAAATCAGGTCATACTCAATTGCTGCTGCCAAGTCTAGGCCCGCTTGTCCATCATTTGCCAGATCGAACCCGTAATGATTTGCTTCCAACACCTTTGCCAGTGTTGCACTCAGCCCTCCATCGTCCTCTACGAGCAGAATTTTTATCGGAGACTTCTTCATTTTGGCTGTGCGGTTCAATTCCAATGCGATCGACGCGCTTTGATGTCAGGCCGAAGCGTGGCTTTTAACTAAATCACTGGTAGTCGTTACTACTGCTTTTATCTTATCCTTTTTGCAGTCCCATCACCTAAAAATTTCTGTCACTTCCGCAGTTTAAATAAGACCGATCCCCCTTCCATCCATCTGCGTCCATCCGCGTTTATCCGCCTGTATCTGCGGTTCAAAAAAGCGTGAAGCGAAGCTATCTTCCCGCAGGGGTTCCCGAAGGGTAGGGAATCGCCCTCAAAAAGAGCGATCGCCCTCCCAAACAAACTATCCTTCATCCTCCGACTTTACAGGAGGACGCCCAGAAATCACAATAAATCCCACAGACTCAAGAGTCATGTGCGGGCGGCGAATACCAGCTAAAACCGCTTCACTCAACAAACTTTCCGTATTGATTTCATCAGCTAAAACCGATGCTAAAACTTGTTCCGATGTAGAAAGTTGATGCAAGCGCAATTGCAATTGATTCACCCGGTTTTCGAGTTGGATTGCAGCAGTGACAGCGAAACTATTGCACATTTCCACAAAAGCCGATCGCCCGCGCAGCAATTCCTCCGATACCACCCGTCCCTTTTGACAAAAATCATCCCAATCTAGCGGATCGACAAAACTGTCAATCAGCGACGTGCGATTTTTCGACAAATTGTAATCCCGATTTGGCCCGCCTTTCCCCTTATAAGCCCGCTGCAAAATCGCTAGAATTTCCGCATCTTCCACCAGAGAAATTTCTTCGCTGCGAGCATCTACAAACACAGTTTCAAAAGTTGGGATAAACAGAGCATCAGCGCGGCGCTGCAAAGCTTTCAAGTTGTAATTTTCGATGTTTTGTGCTTGCAAAACTTGCTCGGCCTGCTGCACATCAGTCTGGATTGAATAATTAAACTGAAAGCCGAACCACTCCTTCCCAGGCTCCGCATCCCAACTTTCATCATGCCGCCACATGGCAAAAGCTTGACCGCGATCGTCCCAGCGAATATAAGAGCTAATTGCATCGATTAATCCCTCACCAATGCGGTAAAGAGCTACATCCGCATTCTGATGAGCTATACGGCGATTGTAACTGCCATATTGCTGGCAGTAAGGAATCAATCTGGTTCTCAAATCGTTTGAGGGAATCAACGTTTTTTGAGTAGGTTGATAGCGCAGCAACCCCGATATACTCGGATGTTCGATTTGTTTGAAGTGAAGAGCTTGGCACAACCAACCTTCAGTAGCCCGCTGCATTTCTTTATGCTTAGCATCGCAGTTGTCGAGAGATTCAAAATACTGAGATGCGCTGTCATCAAGAGTATCAATTTCATCGAGAACGTACTGTTCGTCAATTTTGATTTTCTCTTGTTCGATTTCAGTTTTAATCGCTTCAATTTCGCTGGATAAGCCCTTGCCTCCCTCAGCAAACAACTTTTCTTCAAGTTTGAGAATTTTTTCCTCCGCATAAAACTGAAGGCTGGCAATAGATTTGTTGAAAATATCAAATCCATCTTTTAAAACTTGAAACCAAGCTTCGTGGGGACTCTCTGGCAAATCCGGGCCTGCAAACAAACAAAATTGCACTCCCATTTTGCTGCCAATGCGATCGACTCTGCCGAGTCTTTGTTCTAACTGGTTGGGAAACCACGGCAAATCGAAGTGAACTAACCAATCTGTCAATTGCAGGTTTACCCCTACTTCCGCCGATCGATCGCACACTAAGATAAAGCAATGGGGTTCAGTCTTAAACCGTTTGAGACTAGCCTCAACATCATCAGCCGATTTGCTCGTGTCATGGCTGGCGATCGCATTTTTACCAAAGATTTTCGCTAAATTTTCTGCAATCTCTTTACAAGTTGCCGTAAAACTGGTAAAAATCACAATTTTCGGGAAACGTTCGCCGGGAATCGGCCGTTTAATTTGCTGTTGAATTCTCGACAGCAAATCGCGAGGTTTGCTGTGATACTCGCGCGGAACCTTCAAAGCCACTGCCAGAAATCGGAGAATCGCGATTCGTAACAAACTCAGTCGATCGAGTCCTTCCTGGGGCTTTTCCAGGGTATTGAGCAAGGTTTCCAGCATTTCCCTTTCTTCGGGAAACAGCTCCATTTTGGTCAAAATCGCCGTGTCATTTTGTCCAAATTCGCGATCGAGTTCTGGAGTCGATTTTTTATGCAAGCGAGCTTTGACTACCCGTTCTAAAACATTCAGCCCAGTACCAGCAGCGCGGAAAAACAGCAGAAAAATTCTCTGATATTCGCTCGACTTGGGAGCGACTGTGCGCCATTGATCGAGTACGGTTTGAATTTCCGACCACTGTTCATCATTCAGATCGTACTCGGTTTTTGGGACAGCATCTCGGTCAAAAATCACATCCTCCACGGCATCCCGGCGGTTGCGAAGGATGCGGCGATGCAAACGGTAGGTATCGCTAACGTGAGTGCGAATAGTTCGGACAAGGCGAGCCTGTTCTGCGGTTTCTTTAGTTTTCAAACAACTTTCTAACTCTGTTGCTAATCCGATTAAATAATCATCTTTGGCAAAAATAGTGCGGAGTTGAGCGAGTTTTGTTTGCAAAACAGCAGGCTTGGCATTTTCTCGGAAATCCAGCAAAGCGCGGCCGATTTCTTGACGGTTTTGCACCTGTCCTTTGAAATTTTCCAGGTCATCAAGACGGTAAGTTGTGGGATCTAGCAAGTGCAGCATTGTTAGAAAATCTTGCTCGCGCCCGAGAACTGGCGTTGCAGATAATAACAATACATTTTTGCTTTTCTGAGCTAGTTTCTGACAGAGTTCAAAGGACTGCTGCTGAGCGCGATCGCTCGAATGTGCCATTGCCGCCACGTCATGCGCTTCATCCACAATCAGAAAATCTAGGTTGGCGTTGCGGCTAATTTGATTGATTTCGCTAACAGCAACAAGCTGCACTCTGTCAGCAAAATGAGACAAATAGAATTTATTTTCCAACTCCTGCCGCCACTGTTCGAGCAAATATTTCGGAACCAGAACCACAGCGCGTCCGGTGGGGTCATCTAACAGGAATTGGCGGAGAATTGTGCCGGCTTCTACTGTTTTTCCCAGTCCTGGTTCGTCTGCCAATAAATAGCGCACGATTGGGTCTTCTAAGACGCGCCGGACGACTTCAACTTGGTGCGGATAGAGGTCTATGTTAGCAGAAATTAAACCGGTCATGCCGCGGCTGACGGCCCGCTGTTCGATCGCAGATTGAACGAATGCCAATCGCCGATCGTGAAAATACGGCGTTTCTTGGCCTTTGACTGCTAAAATGTCGATCGGATCGGCGATCGGGATATTGCAGCGAACGTAAAGTTCGGTTTCAACAGCTTGCAAACTTTGGCTGTCGGGCAGGTCAATTTCGTACTCTAATTTATCTTCATCCCAGTCATAAACTCGCCCAATTATCCATCTTTCCTGAGTTGTACTCCAGAGGTAGCAGCGCGTTTGGCGCTGAAGTCTGGCTTCTTGCAGCAAACCCAATGGCACAGTTTTGCGGATGCGGTTTTTAACTGAGCAAAAATATTCAACTACGGCATCGGTACGCGATACCTCGACAACTTTTCCGACTCCCAAATCGTTTCTGGGCGATCGAACTAACGAACCAACATCAATCATATTTTTAGCCTGATAATACTTACTACAATACAGCAAATCCTTTCACGTTTTAAAAAATTAGCAAAAGGCGATTTTTGCCTGCGTAACTTTACTTTTCTAGTCAAATGACATTCACTCGGGTATTCTCAAAACAATAAGTTTAGCATGGTAAATAACATTTTGAGAATTGAATAAATATGCTAGCAGCGAATCAGAATAAGTAATTACGAGGAAGGAAAAATAACGCCTGGATTACCGGATTCCCATTTCGGGTATTTCTGCATAACACTGGCATAAATTTCAGACTCTGTAAACCCTGCTAACCAAGCTTGTAGCTGTTGCCAAGGCTGTTCGTTAAACCAAGCTCGATCGGTATGAGCAAATTGACGAACAAAAGGTGCGATCGCCATATCAGCCAATGCTACATTGTTACCAAATAAATATTTAGTGGCACTTAACTGTGAGTTGAGTTTTTCCAGGAATAAAGAACCTTCATAACGATGTACTTGGGCATCAACACCGGGATAACGATCGGGGTACTTATAACGGTCAAGATGATATTTAAACCTATCATCAAATAGAGCGATTAGTTCCAGCATTTCTGTAAGAGAACCTTGCTGTGGCATCAACCATTTTTCCGGATCGTGTTGTCTCAATGCCCACAACATGATATCCATACTTTGATCCAGTACACGCCCGTCAACATCAATCAATATTGGTACTGTACCTTTGGGAGATACTTCCAACATCTCTGGTGGTTTGTCTCGCAAAACAACTTCCCGCAACTCACACACCCGATTGCTAACCATTAAGGCCAAGCGCGCGCGCATAGCATAGGGACAGCGGCGGAAGGAATACAAAATCGGGTATGTTGCTGACATATAATATTGATTCCGGTTGCACCGGAATGATTATTGACGGTTGACGGTTGACTGTTGAATGTGAATCAAAAAACTGAAAATTGCACTAATATTTGTGGGCAGCTTGATTCAACTTTATCGAGACGATGAAGCGGGGATTTGATATCATTCCGGCGCAGCCGGAATTGATATAATTAGTCGATCGCACGATCGGGTTTTTCGGGTCATAAACCCAGTTTCTTTCGATATTTCTCGTCGCCACACAAGATTTTTCGTAGAAACCGGGTTTCTTTGAGCTTAGTGAATAATAATATTAGTCGCAGGTCTCATCTACTTTTTCCTTCGCCTCGTAGCGCGCGCCTATATGTACTTGGTTGCGACGCTTAGCAAGCTCAATCTGGCGTTGACGTTCAGATAAAGCCTGTTTTTTGGTTTCAGTTTTTGAGTCATGACAATGAGGACAACTCACACCAAGTACAAATAATTCAGAAGCCTTATCTTCCTGACTAATCGGGTGACGACAACCGCGACAAAGTTCATAATTACCCGGCTTTAACCCCTGACCAACAGAAACCCGTTCATCAAAGACAAAACATTCACCTTCCCAACGACTTTCTGCTTCCGGCACCGTTTCCAAATATTTTAAAATTCCGCCTTCGAGATGATAGACTTCATCAAAACCTTGAGTACGCAAAAAAGCAGTAGATTTCTCGCAGCGAATACCACCCGTACAAAACATTGCCACTTTAGGTTTATTGCGTAAAGCAGTTTCTCGCAGCACCCATTCAGGTAACTCAGAAAAGCTTTTTGTTTTTGGATTAATAGCGCCTTCAAAAGTACCCATAGATACCTCGAAGTCGTTACGCACATCAACCACGACAACATCGGGATCGTCAAGCAGCTTATTCCACTCATCAGGCTTAACATATTTGCCAGCCATGAGGCGGGGATTAATGTCCGGTATCCCCATCGTGACGATTTCGCGCTTCAAGCGTATTTTCAGGCGGTAAAAAGGTGCTTTTTCCGAGAAAGATTCCTTGTGTACCAGATCCGCAAAACGTGGGTCACTACGCAAGAATGCCAGCACTGCGTGCACGCCCTCGGACGAGCCGGCAATCGTGCCATTGATCCCTTCTTCGGCCAGCAAGATAGTGCCTTTGACGTTGTTGTTGTTGCAACAATCGACTAGCGGTGCTTTCAGGTCGGCAAAATCAGGTAGTTCAACGAACTTATATAAAGCAGCGGTTAAAAAAGAAGCCATAGATTGAATTTATAGCACTAATTAATTTTCATACTTCTATGAAAATTCAGTCAAAGCGGACGGTGGGACTCGAACCCACGACGTTCAGCATGGGAAGCACTAGGTATGACTCAGGAAACCTTATACTGGCAAAGGCTTACATCCTCTGCACTGATTTTTGTCTCCAATTTTGTCTCCAATTTGTCTCCAAATTGCTAGCATTGTCCTGTCGCTTTTGAAATTTTACCATGACCCATCCCCTTAGTAGGGTTAAAAAAGGAGCAGTAGTTGTCCAGACTCGCAATGCTAGGTTGCGCTTGCAGTTGCCCCGCCAGATTTACGGGGGGCGATCGTAAATACCTGTACCTGAACCTGTCTGACACCCCTGAGAACTGGGAACTGGCACAAGCTAAAGCCCAACTGATTGAATCTGATATCAGGTTTGAGCGTTTTGACCCTACCCTCAAAAAGTACAAGTCGAAAACTCACTTGACCGTCGTTGAGACTATCAAGTCCAAGCCCGAACTGACTCTAACTAAATTATTTGAGAGATATTTAGAGTTCAAAAAACCTGCTGTCAAGCCCACAACTTTTCACTATTTAGTAACGAGCATTCAGGCTTATATTAACCGCTACCCTACCAAAGTTTGTGCGAGGATGATGCTTTGCAAATACGCGCGTGGCTGCTAGGCGATACTACTAACAGCATGACTAAGCGAGTCTTGACTTACGTGAATGCAGCGGTTGAATGGGGAATTAAATTTAAAATTATCACCAGGTTGTCTGCTTCCCCTTTTAACGGAATGGCAGCCGACTTGCCAAAACACAACTGGCAAAGTGACCCCGAACCGAACGCTTTTAGTCCAGAAGAAAAGGCGTTAGTATTAGAGGATGTTTTAAAAGTGGGGAGCTTTTGTAAGAAAGCTCACAAGGTTTAAGCTGAGATTTGTAGACAACAGCACCTTGTGAGTACATGACTAAAGCATATCCTAACAATTTGACATGGGAACAGTGGGAATTAATTGTAGACCTGTTTCCAGAAGCTTGCGCCTGGTGGTCGTCCCCGGAGCATAGCAATCTACGCTGTCGTTAATGCCATTCTCTATGTGCTATGTCTTGCGATGTACATGGCGAGCATTACCTGGCGATTTTCCAGCTTGGTCAACGGTTTACGGCTATTTCCGAAGATGGCGCCAAGACGGTACGTGGTTGAAAGTCCACGACAAACTTTATCAGTGGGTCAGGGTGGCAGCCGGACGGGAGCCTAGTCCCTCAGAAGCTGCTGTAGACAGTCAATCAGTCGAAACAGCAACGATGATTTACCAAGAAGTCGGCTATGATGCAGGTAAAAAAATACACGGGCGGAAGCGACATTTGACAGTTGATTTACGGTAGTCTAGTTTTACGAGTTTTAGTGACATCCGCTTCGATGCCAGAACGTGCTGGAGCCTTCATAAGTCCTCAAACGAGTTCATCATAGGGGTCGCGTGAATCGCTTACATACGATTTGGATGGATGGTGGGTATCGGGGTGAAGACTTTATGCGATGGGTAATGGATATGTTCCGTTGGATTGTTGAAATCGTCCTAAGACCATTAGAGAAGAAGGGTTTCGTTCACTTACCTAAACGTTGGGTTGTAGAGCGAACTTTTGGGTGGCTCAACTGGTGTCGGCGTTTGAGTAAAGATTACGAAAGACTACCTGAAACTTCGGAGACTTTTATCTATATTGCCATGATACGTATAGCAATCCTAAATGATTTGCAAAATCTTATAAATTATAATAGCTAGGGAGTATAATAATACTTGGATACTGGAAATTGGCAAAAAAACAATATGTCTGAGCAACACTATTTACAAGAATTAAAGGATTTTATAGATGGCAATCCCGATCCGAGAGAACTGAAGCGAGCAATGTCCGTAATGATGTGGATATAGCAATCCTAAATCAGTTGCAAACGAATCGGGCTTCACTAATCGTGATTAAGTTGGTATTAATTCAGGCTTTTCAACAAAAAAGTCATACATATATAACTTGGGAAAATGAAAAGTTTGACAATGAGTTACCAGCATAAATAATTTTTTAATAAGTGGGAAAGATTTACATAGGGCTTGCTGAAAAAAAGCGAAACGCTGATTTGACAAGGCTTGTAAAAGTATTGCCTGAACACAAAAGACAGGAAAAAGAGGTAAAATTGGAAATTGTTGTGCATCAGTGAAGGGAAAATGTATCGAAAATCACAAAATGCCCTGGGGCCAGAAGAATCCTTTGAACTTCCCTTTGAGGGGCATCTGTGTGAAGAAAATCGGTGGATTGTTCTGTCGAAGCTAATTCCGTGGTCCGAATTTGAGGCAGAATATGCCCAGAATTTCTCAGAAGACATGGGAGCGCCAGCCAAATCTTTTAGGATAGCACTGGCAGCTTTAATCATCAAAGAAAAATTGAAGCTCAGTGACCGAGAAACAGTTGAACAAATTCAAGAAAATCCTTACTTACAGTATTTCATCGGACAAAATAGTTATCAAAACGAAGCGCCCTTTGACGCTTCAACGATGGTTTATTTTCGGCAAAGCATTAGTCAGCAGCTCCTTCAAAAAATTAATCGAAGAATTGTCCAACAAAGCCTAGGATTCAATCCGGAGGACTCGATCACAAAAAAGTTAGAAGAAGCCGAAAAACCCAAAGAAAAAGGAAATAAAGGGAAGCTATTAATTGATGCAACGGTAGCACCTGCCGATATTAAATACCCCACCGATGTGGACCTGTTAAATCAAGCGAGAAAAACCACCGAAATTATCATAGACATTTTATATAAATTCCTGAAAGAAACCCTAGATAAAAAACCTAGAACCTACAGAAATCAGGCCAGAAAAGATTACCTAAAATTCGCTAAAAAGAGGAAGCCCTCTGGAAAAGACAGGAGAGACGCCGTTAAAAAACAACTGCAATATATCAAACGAAATTTGGGACATATTGAGCAGTTAATCGAGAAGGGGGAAAGCCTGGAACTCTTAAGCAGAAGGCAATACAGAAATTTATTAGTGTCAAATGAAATTTATCGTCAACAGCAATCGATGTGGTCAAATAATCAAAAAAGAATCGAACATCGGATTGTTAGTTTAACACAACCTCATGTCCGTCCAATCGTCCGAGGCAAATCAGGAAGTCCTACGGAATTCGGAGCCAAGTTATCAGTCAGTTGTGTAGAAGGATATGTATTCCTCGAAAAAATTAGCTGGGAAAACTATAATGAAAGTGGAGATTTTATTAGTCAAGTAGAAGCTTACAAAGAATATACCGGATTTTACCCGGAATCGGTTCACGCCGATAAAATTTATCGTACCCGAGTCAATCGAGCGTCGTGTAAAGAAAGAGGAATTAGACTGAGCGGCCCTCCACTAGGAAGACCTCCTGCCCAAGTCAGCCTTCAAGCTAAAAAACAAGCCCAAGAAGATGAGCGAATTCGCAACGAAATTGAGGGAAAATTTGGACAGGGCAAAAGAAGATTTAGTCTGAATCGAGTCATGGCTAAACTATCTACTACTTCTGAAACTTCCATTACTCTTACATTTTTAGTAATCAACCTGGTGAAACTGCTCAGGCAGTTTTACTGTCTTTTTTTGTGTCAATTTTTCCAAAATCTTATAATTTTATCTAGAACCATTAATTTTAACTATGAATTGAAAACTCAAAGTAAAGCCTTGCTTATTGCGTGAGGAAGCCTGGTCTCTGGTTCATTTCCCACCCCCTGCTTTTTATAACTTTTTCAGCAAACCCTAATTAGGTTCGGACTTATTCGTTGGCGAAAATGAACTAAGAGAGATGGGTCGAATGGTAGTTCATTACGCTCTGCTTGATTGACCGATAAAGTATTGTAAATAGGGGTTCTCGCGGATCTGTTCTACCGTTTCGCGGTCGCTGATTCCTAATTTTTCTT
>JAICRN010000190.1 GCA_025937335.1 Microcoleus sp. TY_ISSM_2_bin.22 | reverse complement strand
TGCTGTCTGTGGGTGTTAATTACTTCACTTAATTCTTTACTGCCACAATTGAGACAGATGTCGGGTGAGCTAATTTCGGTTCTGTCTACTCGTCCAAACCCTTTTCGGGTTTTCCCGTGATGACCTGGTTGTCCACCTGGCTTCTTTTTCTGGTCTGCTTCTGGTTTGACTGTTTGTTTCTCTGGTTTTTGGAGGAGATCCGTTGATGGGGGTTTGGATGAAGTCTGACTGGTGGTTCGACTTTGGCCTGTAGCAATAGCTAGTTTTTCTTGCAATTCTTCAATGATTTTTTGCAGCGCCAACACCATTTCCACTCCTTCAGCTTGGCTCAACTGCTCGATGAAGGTTTTTTCTTTCTGTCTGGTGGCTGTGGGCTTTTTCATTCGTTTATTTTACCAGATGTCGTCACTGAAGTTTTTTTTGACCTGAATCCTTACACAATTTAAGATAAATTTTGAAGAAGCATTAAAGACTTAAGCAAGGGCGATCGGCTTGATGTGGCAGCATAACAAGAGTATCAGCCGCTTGTTCGATTCTATCTCGCGTTAAATGCCGCTACCTTTGAAAGGACATTTCCTTCAGGGCTTAGGAGCAGACAAAGGCATTCACAATGGGGACTCGTTGTGAATGCCTCGACTTGAGGCATTGATTGCTGTGTATCACCAAATAAAGGGTATCAGACGAGTGCTGGCTTGTTGATATTCTTGATAGTTTTGGTACTTTTGAGACATTGACTGTTCTTTGGAGAAAATACGCTGTATGTAAAGTAGAGCAATTAAACTAGGTAATAAATAAGACCAAATGGAACCCGCCACAACACTGAAACTCAGGTAGCGCAGCAAATCGCCAAAGTAGTTAATATTGCGGGAAAAGCGCCAAATCCCATCACTAACTAAACCCGCTCCATACTGCTTTGCCGTCAGTTTTTGAATGTCAGCCGTGGCATTGATTAGAGAGCCAAAAAAGAAGAGCGGCAGCGCGACAGCAGCAGCTATCCAAGAGATAGGCTCCGAGTTGGTGAAGGCTAAATATCCAGGGAAGGAGTAAAAAACACCGACAAATAATAGACTGAAGATGAAGCCAGTAACTCCAATCGGTTCGCTGAATATCTGTTGTCGCCGCAAGGGATAAAACCACTGCTCAACCAGCCACCACAGACAATAACTAATGTGTAAACAAAGATAGATGATTTGGCGCAGGTCTTTGATGCCAAAAATTAAGGCATAAGCAACCAATAATAAAATGGTGAGGATTTTTGCCGTATTAATCGCTGTCAGTTGGGTAGCCCCAGAACGAGTTGAACTAGCTATGTTCTCCATTGTTTTTCCAGAAATAAACGCCATTATATGTTCAACAGAGGGCGAACGCTTGATTAAATTAGAGCGCACGCGGCTCTTAGTGGGAGTGCGATTCGATTTTAAGTCATGATAGACCGACAGGTACTATCCATTGAGTGTACGTGAATATAGATACTGGTCGCCGAAATTGAAGTATCTCCTAGAGTAGCTTGTACCAAATGGAGCGGTGCGTCTTTGTCAAGAGAATGCAACGCATGAGCGCGACGCAACCAATGGGGGATACTTTAGCCGCAACGCCTGGTTCACTGGGCGATCGCACAGCCGCGACTTTGACAATTCGCCGTACTTGAGTTGCGGTCAAATACCCCCCTTACGGCTCAAAAAAAACTGGGCCATCCCAGCCCGCATTTTGGATTGCGACAGCATTTCTCACCGTCGATTTCGCGTACTAGAGCCAGATCCATATGGGTTTAATAGAGATAACGACGGCATAGGTTGCTTCAAGTAAAGGAAACCTGCTATTTCGAGTAAAGTGAGGATAGGCGGGAAACTCTTAGATCGTAATGAAGCTGTAGCAGTTTTAAACTCTGTGTCAGGTATTTCTATCCTGATAAAGCTGCAACGGCTACAAGTCCTAGATTGAGCAATACATTTATTGATGACTGGAAATTGTTAAAGCTATATTATGATAGAAATATTTACAACTTTTAATGTTCAGGGTTAAAAATGTACGATATAAACACAACGTAAGCGAAAACAATGTTTTGACAGGTTGTCATGGATAGACAAAAGTTAGTTGCGGCAATAGAAGCTGAAATACAGAAAGAGGGTCGATTGCCTGATGAAAAAATCTTCCTCAAGCTTTTAAAAGAGGTTTGGCAGGTGGATTGGACGGTAGCTCCATACGATGTGTGGACTCGCATGATTGAGTGGGACGTTCCTTATTTTCTTCGCTTTATGGGAATGGACGAAGGAGATGAGGAGGCCGAAGAGCAATTAATCCAAGATTGGATCGCATCAAGGGCACAGTTACGAGCTACAACTACCGGATCGGATTGGAGACAGCGAGTCGCTACCTTGATCGACAATGCTAATCACTTGCGGCTCAGTGTAAGGCAAGATGCCTAAATTCCAATAAGTAGGTAGGCACTGTAAAACGCAATTATGTAAACGATTGTAAAGTATCCAAATGCCTTAAGCGTGGCTGAGTCAGCCATGTTTACATACTGTCACATAAATTGGTTTAATTCCGCCTGCCTACTTATACTCGACCCGATACCAGAAAGTCTGCCGTAAATATTGCATTACTGCATCCGTAGGTGGGGATGTCTTAACGCGGTAGCGAAAGGTGGCAAGGGAAATAAGGGTCATCGTATATTCGGTGAAGGACAATCGCTATCGGGTATTCTAAAAATAAATGATGTTGGAAAGTTCATCGGACTCCAACGATCGGATGATTATTTGCGATCGCCAAGAACGAGAGTACCGCCTGCAAGTAAACGGGGACGAAGACTCATATTTTATTGCCAAACTCTTGTTCCAAAAGCAAAGTCGGTAGGCTTCAATGCGTTTTGTATCCGCCCGATAAATTGGTGATAGGTGATATTATTATTCACAGCGATGTCATTCACGCTTCCCCGCACTTAGGGGCAGCTCTTTTGAGGCTGCTAGTTAAACCCAAACCAATGGATTACCGTTGCAGGGGACTGGGAACTTACCTGTTGCAGTTTGCGATAAAGAAAACTCGTGTCTCGGGGAATTAAGCGAATCAGCGGTTCTCTAACTCAAAAAGATATCAACAACAAGCCCAACCTCGTCAGATAGTATACGAGCGCACTTTTTAACGTGTTCCGTCTCGATTCCAATCCAGCTTGTCGAGTAAAAAAATTGATTTTAAATTAAGATAGACCTGCAAAGCATTTATTTTGTGGAGGAGTCTAATGATTGTAACAAGCATAAGTCAAAGATATCGACAGCAACTGTTGACTTGTACTTGGGTGGTATCTTTAGGTTTTTTACTGTTCTCACCTGCTGCTACAGGACAGCCAATTACTCCGTCTCCAGATGGCACAGGAACTGCCGTTAATGCCTCCGGCAATCAATTTAACATCCATGGGGGACAGCGCTCAAAAGACGGCACTAATCTTTTTCATAGCTTTCAGCAGTTTGGACTCACAGACAGTCAAATTGTTAACTTTATTTCTGAGCCAAATATCCGCAATATTTTAGGGCGAGTTGTGGGTGGCGATGCTTCTTATATTAACGGTTTAATTCAAGTAATAGGCGGTAATTCTAACTTATTTTTGATGAATCCGGCGGGGATTGTTTTTGGTTCCAACGCTCAACTGAACGTGCCTGGTTCATTCTTGGCAACGACAGCAACCGGAATCGGATTCGGCAACAATTGGTTTCAGGCAGTTGGCGTTAATGAATACGCTATGCTGATAGGAACGCCAAGCACTTTAAATTTTGGTACAGCTCAGCCAGGGGCGATCGCAAATTTCGGTCAACTGCGCGTACCTAACGGGCAAACGCTAGCTTTAATAGGCGGAACAGTTTTCAGCCCCGGTACTTTGTCAGCACCGTCCGGGCAAATTGCGATCGCATCGGTGCCCGGAGAAAACTTAGTCCGCATTTCTCAAGCAGGGCATCTGCTGAGTTTAGAAATTACCCCCTCTTCTAATCTAGATTCTGCTTCTGTGCCGTTGAGTCCCCTCACCCTGTCCCAACTGCTGACAGGAGGTAGCAGCAACGCTACAGGCGTTACAGTTAACAGCGACGGAAGCGTACAGCTAACGAATTCAGACTTGCAGGTAAAAGCTGGCGATGTGGCGATCGCCGGCTCTCAGGCAACAGGTGCGAACCAAAATTTAGCAGTGTCTGCTCAAACGGCTACTGTGTCAGCCGCGCGTAACCTAACCTTAGCAAACAGGCAACTACAAACAACCGGTGACTTGAAATTGCAAGCGGGGGAAGCTGTCCGTATCCGCGACAGCGCGGCTAACTCTTTTGTTACTAATGCAGGTGGAAACCTAACCGTGCAGGGCGATCGCCAAATAGACATCCAGGCTCGCAATCACTCCCAAAGCTTACTGAGCGCTGGCGGCCGCATTACCCTTACCAGTAACGGTACTGTATCCGGTGATGCCCTCTTCAGAGCTGGCAGCGATTTCTCAATTGGCACACTTCAAGGTAGCCCCGGCAACTTCGCAAGTTCAGGCGGTTCTACGATCGTTTCAGGCGGAAACGTCACTTTTGGTAATTACGCAGGCGCTTCTCTGGGAGTGCAAGCCAAAGGCACGATCGCATCCGGCGATCTCGCCATCAGTTCCGCATCTAGCGATCGACCGCAGTTGGTGTTTACGGCTGGCAACCTACCAACTCCCCTCACTGCAAACAGCACTCCACCACCCGCCAGTTCTTCACCTGCCAGCATTCAAGTTGGTAATATCGCGATCGCGGGTTCAGTTTTTTTAGGCGCTGCAAACAGCATTCAAGCAGCATCCATTACTTCAAATGGCGGAGACCTCGCGCTGGTAGCGTCCGGGGACATCGCAGCGGAAAACCTGGATACTTCAACTTTAACGGGCAATGCCGGCAATATTACCCTCTACAGCGCGGGGGGAAGCATCAATACTAGCGCCAGCACCTTGAACGCTTCCTCGATAGCCGGTAACGGTGGGTCAATTTTCCTATATGGGACAAACGCGATCGTCGCCGGTGGAATTACAACCTCTAGCTTCCTGGGAAACGGAGGTAACGTCACCCTTTATGGAGAAGGCAACATCAGTGCCGGCAGCATCGACACTAGCGGAATCAAGGCAGGCGAGATCAGCTTGCTGAGCAATCGAGGTGCGATCGACGCCGGCGCCAGCATTCTGAACGCGCTCGCTAGCAGCGGAGGTAGTAACGTCTCTCTCAACGCTTACGGCAATATAGCAACGGGAAATATTGTCTCTAGCGGTGGCAACATTACCCTCATCAGTCCAGCAGGTGCGATCGGTGTCGGCGATCTCAACTCTGGCAGCGGCAGTGCAGGTGGTGATGTCGGGCTTTTGGCATTTGGTAGCATTGCAGTCGGAAACATTCTCTCAAACGGTGGCAAGATCGGCCTCAATAACATCGGGGGCCTCTCTACCAGCAGCATCAGCGCCAGGAATTTTGATTCGAGTTCTGACACAGGAGTGGGAGGCGCGATCGAACTCAAAGCTGCTGGGGGTGACATTGTGACTGGTAATATAACCTCCGGTGGCGGTCAAATTTCTGTGTTTAACAAAGGCATTTCTGTGTCCAACCAAGGCAACTTTAACGCCGGCAATAGCACCCTAAATTCGAGCTATAGCGGTGGAGTTGGCGGCGAGATCAAAGTAAACGCAGGGCTTGTAACTCTGCAAAATGTCATTTCTGGAGGTGGCTTTATTAACTTGTCTACTCTAGAACTCAACGCCAGCGGGATTGTCAATTCTAGTTCTAGCAACGGAAGAGGTGGCGCAATCAACATTGAAGCATTTGATGTTAGTGTCAGAGATCTTATTTCCGGCGATAGTGCGATTGGTTCTCTGAATGAGCCACTTGGCGGAATCACGCTCAATATTAGCGCTTTAAATTCTACATCTCCCGAAGCGAGAGGTGGCAATATTAAAATTAACGCGGGTCGTTTAACTGTAGGAAATATTACTTCTGGCGGTAGTCCAATTTTCCTTGCAGGAACCTCAAGCATTAATGCCACCGGAGAAAGAATTGATTCCCGTGCTAGCGCAGGCGTTGGCGGTAATATTGAAATTCTTTACAACACAGACATCACCGTAGCAGGTTCCATCCTCTCTGGAGGGGGCAACATCAGCCTGCTCAGCCCTCGTGGCAGCATTAATACTAGAAACAGCTCCATCAACTCTGTAGCTGAGGCGGGCATACCGGACGGAAACGTCACTTTGCAAGCGGAGAACGCGATCGCTCCCGGCACTATCCTTACCAATGAGGGTACTATTCGCCTCGCTACCAGCAGTAATGACCCCAATAGCATTGATACCAGTGGCAGTCGATTAATATCTGTGACAGAGCCTACCCTTGCTCTAGGCACTTCGCCTCTTCGGCCTTGGCGCAGTGGCCTTGGGAGTGGCGGAGTTGCTCCCCTACTACCGCCAGAACCGCCAACAATTGCTGCGATCGCACCACCTGCGATTCAATTCCCGACGATCGCACCTCTAGGCTTAGGTGTATCAAAACCAAATAATCCTCTTAGTCCTGCTACCCCTGGGTTAGCTCCCATACAGCCTACCCCTGGGTTAGCTCCCACGCTGTCGCCAGAAAGGGGCGTGCCAGAACCATTACGTCTCCCAATCCCCACACCACCCGTGCCAACACTGGGAAACTCAGGCGCAACGACACCTGTGCCAGCCACTGTACCCGTCTCAGCGCCAGTCTCTGATACACAGTCAGGAAATCCTAATACCGTTACCGCTCAACAATTGAGCCAGCTTAATGGGGATCGAAATCGCGAACCGCAAAACTTAGCAAGCCTGACACCGAGTGCGGCTCAATGCTTAACTGAGGAACAATTACTCCGGCAGCAAGCAGGATTGCCTCTCCAGACTGCGCCAAAAGACTACAGCAAAGCCATCGCCTGCTACCAGCAGAATTTAGAGCTGGCGAGACTTGGACGCGATCGCGCTAGGGAAGGCTACGCGCTCAACAATCTCGGGGCGACTTACTACGCGATCGGAGATTATGAAAAAGCAATTTCTTACCACCAGCAGCGCTTAGCACAATCTGAATCCAGGGATGACTTATTGGGAAAGGGACAAGCTTTTATTGGTTTGGGAGCTGCTTACGGCGCGATTGGCAATTATAAAAAAGCAATCGAATACTACGAGCAAAGTTTGGAAGTAGCGCATTCTCTAAAATCGGCTGATTTAGAGGCTAGTGTTCTGAGAAATTTGGGATTAGTTTACTACGCCCAAAAAGATTATAAAAAGGCAGTTGAATATCAAGAGCAAAGTTTAGCGCTCGCTAAACAGCAGCGCGATCGCCGAGGCGAAGCTCTTGCTTTGAGCAATTTGGGATTAGTACGCTATTCCCTAACCGATTATGCCAAAGCAATTGACGAGCAGAAACAAAGTTTAGCGATCGCCTCAGCACTGGGCGATCGCTTCGTTCAAGGTCGTGCTCTAGAGAATTTAGGAATTGCTTACTATGCTATCAAAAATTATCGTCAAGCGATTGAGTCTCACCAACAAAGTTTAGCCATTGCCAGAGAACTGAGCGATCGCCACGCTGAAGGTCGCGCGCTCACTAATTTAGGTGACGCTTTATACAAAGCAAAGCAACCAGCAGAAGCTATCAAAGCTTTATTTTCAGCCATTGAAATTTGGGAATCTCTGCGGTCAAATTTAGAAAATAACGACCTCAATTTAGTTTCAATTTTTGAAACACAAGAAACAAGTTATAGTACGTTGCAAGAAGTGCTTGCTAATCAAAATAAACTTAATGAAGCGCTAGAAATAACAGAGCGTGGACGGGCGCAAGCTTTTGTGAGATTATTGACCAACCGTTTTTCTTCCCAGTCAGCACTGGCTACCCTAAAGTCATCGGAAAGTCAAATAAAACCGCTCGATATCCAGGAAATTCAGCAAATCGCTGAACAACAAAATTCCACTTTAGTTTCTTACTCGATTATCAAAAAAGTTGTAGAAGCTGATGGTCAAAGAAAGCTGCAAGATTCAGAACTTTATATCTGGGTAATCCAGCCGACCGGAAAAATTGACTTTCGTCGCATCAGTTTGAAAGGTTTGGTTGAGGAAAAAACTTCATTACAAGCCTTGATTACTCAAGGTCGTTGCTTCATTCCCAGTTGCCTGCGAAACAAGCAGCGATCCCAACCAGCTACAAATCCCCCCCCAACCCTGCCTATTGTCGAGCAACGATTTTTAAACACATCATTGCAAGAGCTTTATCAACTACTGATCGAACCAATTGCTGACCTTCTACCTCAAGATCCAGCGTCGCGAATTACATTTATTCCTCATGAATCTTTGTTCTTAGTTCCCTTTGCCGCGTTGCAAGATTCTTCGGGAAACTACTTGATAGAAAAACATACTATTTTAACAGCACCTTCAATTCAAGTGCTGTCTTTAACCAAGAAACAGCAACAGCTTGCTTCAGGAAAAGGTGCGCTAGTCGTTGGGAATCCTACCATGCCAAGTGTTGCCTTTGCGGAGAACCAACCTCCTCAACAACTGTCATCACTCCCACACTCTGAAGCCGAAGCGAGCGCGATCGCTCAGCTTTTGAATGCTGAACCGCTCACAGGCGACAAAGCGACAAAAGTAGCAGTTTTACAGCAAATAGAGCGATCGCGCATCGTGCATTTAGCAACTCACGGCATCCTGGATGATGTGGAGGGATTGGGGGTACCTGGAGTCATCGCACTTGCCCCGAGCAAGGATGACAGTGGTTTACTCACTGCTAGCGAAATTTTCAATTTGAGGTTGAATGCCGAACTCGTCGTTTTGAGTGCTTGCAATACGGGTCGCGGTCGTATTACAGGTGATGG
>JAICRN010000222.1 GCA_025937335.1 Microcoleus sp. TY_ISSM_2_bin.22 | reverse complement strand
TGAGCTTTCGCGGCGAGGAAACTCAGCATAATTTGAAGGAAGATCGAATAGATTTGAACTTGCTGCAATAGGTATTGCCATTCCTAAAATTTTTAATCCTGACTTCATGTCCTCCTCCTTTCGCTTACCCCATTTAAAGCCACGGCTGTCTAACTATTAATTGTCCAGCAGTTGCGGTACAATATTCTTCCTGGTCGGTTTATCCTGCACATCTGCGGTTTAACTCTGAACAGTCTGAACAAATTGTGCTCTGCCTTAAGTCAAAAAATAACCAACTCCGCTCGCCCTGCCGATGAGAAAAAGTGACAGGCTTTTATAAAGGTTTGTAAGTTGGTAAATTGTTGAGCTAGAAGAAAGAGCGATCGCAACTGCAATCTTCTAGCCAAAGATGCCTATAACCGCATTAGTAATTTGTATAATCACTTCTCCAGGAATAGACAAATCTGGTGAACCTAGACCCACGTCATGCCAGTTAGGATCGCCTTTAGCAACCTCGACCCACTTATTAGGTCTGTAGAAAAGCTGTTTACCTGACAAGTTAGTTCTAGTAACAGCAATCCAAGACAAGAACCAAGCATCATAACTTACATCATCATTCAGATGTGCTGGCTCATGCTTTACACGCATTATTAGATTAGCAACTTCACCTGAACCGCCATCGACACGATAGACGTTCAGATCTCCTCTTTCACGATCGTCTCCAGAGTTGTCCAATGTTTTCCAACTGGATTGTGAGCCATCGGAGTAAATAAGTTTTACGTCAACATCAAAATCTGTTCCACCTTTGTTAACGTCTCCTGTCCGGATAGCGATTATAAGGTCTGCCATAAATTTAATTACCTCTCTTTGATTAGTGTGCAAACACAAAGCCATATTTTTTCGATTGATGCATACCTGATAAGCCTGATGAAAGACTAAATTTTGAGGCTTTCTTTCCCAACTAGCTTGGTCTAACTATTCATTGAGCTGCAGTTGCAGTACAATATTCTTCCCGATCGCCCTATCCCGCACGCGGTTTAACTCTGAACAGTCTGAACACCTTCTGCTCTGCCTTAATTCAAAGAATAAACCACCCCCGATCGCCCTGCCGGTGAGAAAAAGTGACATGGTTTTGTAAACTTACGTAAATTCACTCAATCGATTTGAGATTTGATATCTGAGATTGTGCAATTAACCTCATCCCAAATCCGGGTTAAATATCCCCCTTATTTTTCAGTCTCCGAAGGCGAACAAAAGCTTGTTTAGTATCGGTTTAAACGGCCAACTATAAAAGGGATTACCTTGCGGTTAATTCAGTCAATTTGTTTTCTTTCCTGAACAGCAACTCGCACTCATGAAACATCAGTAAATTTACTGAATAGGTCAAAATGGCAAGCTATGAAAGGACAAGAGGCGATCGCCCTAGTTGATAGTCTGTTACAATCCGCAAACACAAAGCAAAAACTCAATAGCATTCAATCCCGCGTCTTTCTGGAAACTTGGGAAGGACACTCTTATCAAGAGATAGCCGATGGGTTACTTTACGAACACGATTATATTAAACACGTTGGTTCACTTTTGTGGCGAACTCTCTCTCAAATTATTGGCGAAAAAATCTCAAAGCAAAATCTGCAGGCAGTCTTGCGCCGCTACCAGCATTGCAGTGCGGGCATCTTGCACGCTAGCGAAGCAGATAGCAGCACTCAAGATTGGGGAGAAGCGATCGATGTTTCCCAATTTTACAATCGGCAACAGGAACTGGAAACATTAGAAACTTGGATTAGCGGCAATTCTACTCGTCTGATCGGTATTTTTGGACTTGGCGGTATCGGCAAAACTTCTCTGTCTGTCAAACTCGCTCAGCAAATTCAATCTCAATTTGAATTTGTTATCTGGCGGAGTTTGCAGCAAGCACCGCAATTAGATGTTATCCTCAGCAATATTTTACCGATTTTAACAGGTTCAGAAGCGACAACAAATAACTCTATTCCTGCTCTCATGGAACTGTTGCGGCAAAAACGCTGTTTGTTAATTTTCGACAATCTGGAGTCGATTTTGCAAGGGGGAAATCGCAGCGGACAATATCAACAAGGCTATGAAGATTACCGACAGTTATTGGCGCGCATTGCGGACGAACCTCACCAAAGTTGTCTGATTTTAACCGGACGAGAACAACCGGGCGGGTTTGCTGTGCGATCGGGCGAAAATTTACCAGTGCGATCGCTCAAACTCTTCGGAGTTTCACCGCCAGTATGCCAGCAAATCCTGGCGGCAAAAGGATTAAAGGCAACGCTATTGCAGTGTCAAGTTCTTGTCAACTACTTTGGCGGCAATCCCCTCGCCCTCAAACTTGCTGCAACGACTATTAAAACACTTTTTGGCGGTGACATTCACGCATTTTTAGTGCAAGGAAATACTGTTTTTAGCGATTTGTGGGATTTGCTCGATCGCCAGTTCGATCGCTTGTCTCCCCTGCAACAACAAATCATGTACTGGATCGCCATTAATCAAGAAGGAGCGACCCCTGCGAAGTTAAAAGCGGAAATTTTGCCCAAAGTTTCGGGACGGCAACTGATGGAAGCATTGGAGGCGCTGGCTGAACGATCGCTCATTGAAGATCGGCGATCGCTCAATGATACCGCATCAACAAGTTTAATGCTACAACCGGCGATCGTCGAGTATGTCAGAGAACGCTTGCTCCTAACTGCTGAGCAAGAAATTATCGCAAACAAACTTAACTCATGAAAACTCATGTTTTAATTGAATCATAAACCCAAGACTAGATCGGCGACTCATAAATTCAACTGATTTTGTATCCTTTAATTGAACGTCTATTAACCCATTTTCAAAGTGCAATTCAACTCAAACAGCACCTCGGCAATATTTTAGCTTGGTTGCGCGATCGAACAGCAAACCAGACAGATTATGCTGCGGTTAATCTGCTGAATTTATCCAGTCATCTCAAAACCGATATCATATCAATTCCGGCTGCGCCGAAATGATAAGCTTTCGACACGGCACTGCCGTGTCCCTACGCCAGATTTATTGTAGGGACACGGCACTGCCGTGTCCTGATTTTGGGTGATATTAATTCCGATGCAACCGGAATTGATATCAGAGGCTTTGATTGCTCTTAGGATTTACGCAGGGGTGGTCAGAAACCGGGTTTTTTACGAAAATACTGCGTTGTGGCCGACAGATTCGGTAAAAAACCCGGTTTCTTTGTCGGAGTGCGTCCAGGACTGATTAAGCGCGATCGTACCAACTTTCCAGCGCCAAGCGGTGAACTTCCCGCCAGCTAATATTTTTAAGTCGGGCAATTTCCGCGCAATCTTCGTATTCCGGCTGCACGTTAACAATTGTTTGTCCAGACTTCGCAACTTTTATTTGCACTTCACCGTATTCTGTTTGAACTGTCTGGATTTCCCGGTGCAGAATAGTTCTCTGTTGAGTCGATCGCCTAATTCCCAAAGTAGTAGTCTCGCGAAAGATCGCAGCTTCGCAAGCATCCTCAAATTCGGGATGACAAATCACAGTTAACAAAACCCCCAGCCGCGACTTTTTCATCACAACTGGCGCAGTGAACACATCCAGAGCTCCGGCGGCAAACAAAGCATCAAAAACATAGCCGATCGCCTGCGGACTCAAATCATCAATTTGCGTTTCCAGTACCGTAATAGTTTCTATGGGATTGGTAATCGGTAATTGGGAATCCGTAATTGGGAATTGAGTATTGTTTAAAAACTTCCCTCTTCCTTCTTCCATCTTTCTGACATCCGTTACATCTTGTACAGTGCTCGTTGCCGAACTTCTCTCTGCCTTCTCCCCAATCCAGAGGCGCAAGATATTAGGAATTGCCAGCATTCGAGAACCTGCACCCAAACCGATCGCCTGAATTTGCATCGGCGGCGGCGGGCCGAAACCGGAGGCGAGAGTACAGGCGATCGCAGTTCCCGTAGGCGTGCACAATTCGCGATCGATCCCGTTGCTGTAAACCGGCACTCGGTGTGTTTCCCACAACCGCATCACCGCCGGCGTCGGCACCGCTAACTTACCGTGGGCAGCCTTCACCGTACCTGCGCCAGTCGGCATCGCCGAAAAGTAAAATTCATCAATATCCAACCAATCCAAACCCAAACAAGTACCGACAATATCAATAATTGCATCCGTCGCCCCCACCTCGTGAAAGTGAACCTCGCTTGCGGGGATACCGTGTACGGCAGCTTCTGCGTCTGCTAATTTGCGAAATACGGCCAAACTCCAAGCTTTCACGCGCGGAGGCAATTTTGCAGAGACGATGATTTGCTCAATTTCTGGCAAGTGGCGGTGATGAGTGTGGCTAATTTCGGCATCTGCTTCGCCGTGACTGTGAGAATGTTCTTCCCCGTGATGATGGTGGCGGCGGGCGTCAAAAGTCGGGGATTCCGTTTCCGAGGGATCGAGTGTGGAGTCGCTAGCGGGATTTTCTGGTTTTAAGCATAAATCGGCACTTAAATCGACATAAAATTTAGTTGCTTGTTGAGTATTCCGGTGGACTAATTCCGTCCGCAACTGGTACTCTGTCGAAATGCCAAGCAAATTGAGTTTTTCGATTAGGTATTCTAAAGGAACGCCGGCGTGGACGAGAGATCCGATGCACATATCGCCAGCAATGCCGGTGGGACAGTCAAAATAAGCTATTTTATTCATTATTAACAATTAATTTTCAGCATTGATTGTTTCATTCGATATTTCGATCGCCCACTTAGCCTGAAATAGCTTAACATGGCAACTATTTACGAAGTGCATCCAGTTGCACCGCAAAAAGACCGGATCGAGAAGATTACAAAAGCTCTGAAAGATGGGGCAGTGATGCTTTATCCGACAGATACAGTTTACGCGATCGGCTGCGATCTCAACTCCAAGTCTGCTGTAGAACGAGTCAGGCAGATCAAGCAACTATCCAATGATAAGCCTTTAACGTTCCTGTGTTCCTCTCTGTCAAATATCGCAGAGTATGCTGTCGTCACTGATGAAGCATACAGAATTATCAAGCGATTAATTCCCGGGCCTTACACATTTTTGCTGCCAGCTACCAAATTAGTGCCGCGGTTGGTAATGAACCCAAAACGCAAAACCACGGGAATTCGCGTTCCCGACCAGCGGCTTTGTTTTACACTGTTGGAAGCCTTGGGAAATCCGATTATTTCAACTTCCGCTCACATTACCACTGACGATGAAGGTGCAGCACCGGTGTCTTCAGCAAAAGCAGAAAGCTTTGGCAAAGCTGAACTTTTTGACTGTTTGTCAAAGTTAGTAGATGTCATTGTCGATGACGGTTCCGATCCGGGATATCAAGTTTCTACCATTCTTGATTTAACAGAAAGCGAACCGATTGTTGTTCGTCGCGGTTTGGGGTGGGAAGCTGCCGCCGCTTGGGAAAAAGATTAAAAATTTAAGGGGCGGTTTGAGCGCACAATTCGCACCAACCCCCCCAAATTTTAACTCAAAACTGCATTAAGCCTCTACCTTAACTCCTTTCCAAAAAGCAATATATCCTGCAATATTTTTAGCAGCATCTTTCGGAGTAGGATAGTACCAAGCAGCATCTTTATTAACTTGTCCGTCCACTTCGACACTGTAGTAACTAGCGACACCTTTCCAACCGCAAGTAGTGTGAGTGCTGCTATCCTTGAAAAACTCGCGTTTGATGGCATCCGGGGGGAAGTAATAGTTATTTTCTACGATTTCGCACTTGTCGCTCTCGGCCAAAACGGCACCATTCCAAATTGCTTTCGGCATCTGTTGCTCTGTTTGATTATTGTAGGTTATTTAAGTTAGGTAGCCGAATATATATCTTGCACCATTGTCAATAAGTCTTTCTGGCGCGGGCTAGAAGCTCATCCCACAAGAAAATTCACTGTTTGTGGAACAGGCCGGAAAGCCTGTTCTTCAGAATGGTGCAAGATGTAAGTTTAGACCGACCTAATTTCCCATTATCGCACTAACCGCTACAGCTAGCAGAGCTAGAGCTGGAACTGCTGCTGCTGTAACCATGACTGACTTTTGCCGATACAAATTGACTGACTTGAGTTTCACCATCCTCTACAGTTGTGCTTGTTGCTTCAGAAATTGCACAAGCATCCGCTGATATCATCCGTTTAATTATAGTTTTATATTTTTTCATGATTCATTGACACAATTTTTTAGGGCGGATCGGATTGATTGTATAATAAATAGTTTACCTCATTGGACAGCCATTCGTTAAACATCTTTTGCAATATTTCTTCATACCGTTCAGCGGTTAATTCAGCAGGGAGAAACTTTTCAACCATGAACAAGTGATATCCCAGGTCAGTTTGAATTGGACGGCTCACCTTTCCCGGTTTAGCGCTAAATACTGCAACGGCTATATCTGGCTTTAAACCCCATCGATAAACCTTGCCTTCGCACCCGCATAAATGGCGGCGATTTTCGTCAATATCGTAAAAATGAGCCGCATCAAAAAAGCTGATTTCTCGTTCTTGGATTTGATAAAATAGTTCTTGAGCAAGCTCAGGTTCCCCGACAATTATTTGATAAAGAATGATGCGGTCGAATTCCAATTTATTTTGAATAAAAAATTTTTCTACTTCCTTGCCGAATAAGTGTTCTGCTAGTTTTTTAGCCAAAAGCCGATCGCCAATTCCGGCCTCTAAATCTTCTACCGAAATCATCTGATCTGCCAGCCAAGCAATGGTATCCGCCGCTTTCTCCAACCGCTTCTCGCGCCGCAGTTTGTCCCCCTCTGCTTGAATTTCTGCGGGAGTCACGGTTAACCCCCGTTCTTTTGCAGCTTTGTCAATGACTCGCTTCTGCAAAATCTTTTGATAAAATGGCTTTAGCTGCAATTCTTGTTTGAGTGTCTCGATAATTTCATTGGGTTCAATTAATGGCTGGTAAATGTCTTTCATGTTTTTCTGGCAACCCTGATAACCTTAATAAAATTAGTCCGCTTGGGCAGACTAATAATTATTTTTTATTGGCGATGATTTAGCAGAGGCAGGACTTACGCAAATGTTCAATTTTTACACTATATATAGTAGTGTAGTAAATTGCGCCCACAAGCACCCTACAAGTAGAGTCTGTGCGTAAGTCCGAAGAGATTAAAAACTGTTATTTGGCAAAGTAATAAAATCTGCATTGGTCAAAGTTGTTTTCCCCGCTGCATTAACTGTTCCTAAAACTACAGCTAAAATTCGATCGCCATTATTGGAACTAAACTTGACTAGAGTCGCATCAGCTTGACCGTCACCGTCAGTATCAAATACTTGCAGTCCCATCTCTGCGATCGCAATTGGGGCTGTCAACCCAATTTTATCACCTTGAGCCGCATTGAAATCGAGGACGATATCTGAAGAAGCTAGATTAGCTACTGGAGTCGCTGTTTCCGGTGTAAATACAAACGTATCAGCACCGTTACCTCCAATCAATGTATCAGCGCCGAAGTCGCCGCACAGAAAATCGTCGCCGTTGCCGCCAATCAGCAAATCAAAACCTCTTCCCCCCCGCAAAGAGTCGTTTCCATCACTTCCATCGATAACATCGCTGCCTCTATTGCCTGTGACAGTATCGTCACCATCTCCTGCAAAAATTACATCGAATCCGCTACCACTAGCAATAACATCGCTGTCACCAGTGCCTCGCCAATGTTGGCCGCCGTTGCTGTCGTAGGTGACAGTTAATGCTAAAGGCTCGTTTTCTGTGTTGCTAATTTCTGGAAGAGCGGTTGTTGCAGCATTATCTGTGTTGGAATTGTTAACAGGAAGTACGATCGAATTATTGCTGTTACTGTTATCTGTGGAATCAGAAGTTGTCGCACTGCTGCTGCCGCCAGCACCCGTACTGTCTGAGTAGGAATTAGAAAAACTTGAATCGCTAGAATTGCCTCCAGTCACCTGAGTGAGCGTCGCACCCTCATTATCTGAGGGTGTTGGTGTTGGTGCTGGTGCTGGTGTTGGTGCTGGTGTTGGTGTTGGCGCTGGTGTTGTGATGTTAGTTGTTGGAGTGCCTGTAGCAGCCGCCGCTTCTGCACTGCCAGAAGTAGCTCCCGGAGTATTGGCTGTCTGAGTGCTAGTGCTGCTGCCGGCGGGGGAAGTTACTGTCGCGCTGCTGCTGTTAGTAACACCTCGATCGTCTGCGATCGTACTCGTTTGGCTCGAACTGCTACTATCTGAAGGCGATGGGGCTGGTGCGGGCGCTGGTGCGGGCGCTGGCGCTGGTGCGGGCGCTGGCGCTGGTGTTGTGATGTTAGTTGTTGGTGGAGTGCCTGTAGCAGCCGCCGCTTCTGCACTGCCAGAAGTAGCTCCCGGAGTATTGGCTGTCTGAGTGCTAGTGCTGCTGCCGGCGGGGGAAGTTACTGT
>JAICRN010000293.1 GCA_025937335.1 Microcoleus sp. TY_ISSM_2_bin.22 | reverse complement strand
TTGTGCCCGTCTCCTCACTAAAAGCAAAAGTCAAATCTGTCTGAGAACTTATCACGAGAATGTCACCGTTGCGCCATTCCAGTGGTATTTCCCACCAAGGGTATAAGTTCCGGCGCGATCGGCGGCACTCAAAAGAAGCAATTCCCAAAATGCCTCTGTCCTGGTTCGGCAACAAATTTTACCTTAAAAGCGGGTTGTCCGGGCACTGGCTAGCAGAACAGTTCTACCAAACTTGACGAGAATCAAAAAAGCGCAGACTCAATGTAGGACGACAAATCCCTGTTTTCGGCGTAAGATGAGTGTACCGTAAACTGTTCCTCAAGAGGCTACCGGCAATTCATCCCACGCCGCTCGGAGTGGGTTTATCTGTCGGGTTCTCTTTCACGTCGTCCAACTTTTACTACCTTAACCGCGCCTGCATGGGTTTTTGGAAAAACTTATTTAGTAGTTCTGAGTCTGCCTCTGTACCCCAAACAGCGGAATTTGAGGAAGATGTGGCTGTTGGGTTAGGCGATCCGCTTTCCCCAACGTTTCGCAAACCCGCCAGCGGCAACGCTCGCATCTTTTTCAGTTGCGATCGGGACATTGACCTCTACGAACTCGAAGAACTTTGTAATGCAGTGGGTTGGTCCCGCCGTCCCCTGCGTAAAGTCAAAAAAGCTATTGTGCACAGCTTCTTAGTCGTCTCTATGTGGGAGATGCGGGGCAGCCAGCGACGGCTGGTCGGTTTCGCCAGAGCGACTTCAGACCATGCTTTTAATGCCACGCTTTGGGATGTGGTAGTTCATCCTGACTACCAGGGTAAAGGCATGGGCAAGGCGCTGATGAAATACATGATTAAAAAACTCCGCAGTGAAGATATCAGCAACATTACCTTATTTGCTGACCCTCAGGTGGTGGATTTTTACCGAAATTTGGGCTTTATGTCCGATCCGGAGGGGATTAAAGGTATGTTTTGGTATCCAGATTAGACGATCGGGTGGGGGTCAGCGTTGATTTGTTGAGCTTAACTAAAGGGGCAAATATTTGACTGAACCTACCTCTTCTTAATCTAGAAAAATCCGTTCTTCTAGATAGACTACTTTAGGTTTAGGCCCTAAACTTAACCCTATAACCTTTGGCTTAAGGGGAATAACCTACTTATTTTGGGATAGCCGACTACCCAACAGGGTAGGGAATAAACTTTAACTGACTTTAGGTAACTAAAGTTAAGCTCGATTAGGTTTTATAAAGTAGGAAATGCAATATTGACGCTGCCAACACCTCCTAGGCCTGTGCCCTGCGGTTCGTTACGTTTGGATGTATCCCGCAGTAGGGCCGTGATGAAAGTGCAATTATTCAGTCCTGGACGCAGGCTAACCAAAAAACCAGGTTTCTCGTTGTCACGTTCGAGCGTATAGGACAAAATTAGGTGAAGACACCGGGTTTTTGCGTTCAGGACTGTTATTGTCAAACCGCACAACCTGAAGACAACTTCGGCGTAGCTGCATCGATAGCTAAAATAAAAAAAAGCTTGACAAGCGAGGGGTTTTGTGAGTTAATGGTGAAAAGATGGCTAACTATCACCGGGATGTAGCGCAGCTTGGTAGCGCGCCTGCTTTGGGAGCAGGATGTCGCAGGTTCAAATCCTGTCATCCCGATCGCACAATGTTAAATAATAGACTGAAGCACAACCAGCCTTTGATGTTGAGATTTGGTCAAAATCAAAACTAATTGAGGGATTTTTTGCCGGTCGTGTGAAGACGGCAGTCTTTGCGTTAATGTGTTTCAGGATCGCTCCTGGTGAAAAAAACATGAAATCATTAGTTCGTTTGGGCGCAATATTGGGAATTGTCGGCAGCACTCTGCTGGGCCCCTCCCCAATTGCCAAGATGTCTGCACTGGCACTGCCGGAGCCGCAAATTTTGGAAAAATTGCGATCGGTGCCGGTATTTACGATTACAGACGCTCAGGGTGCGCCCCTGATCGCTTCTGTTCCCAAGCAGGGTCAGGGTCAAACTGGTAATGCTTCCGTGGCGGGAATTTTCATCAGCCAGAAAGATGCTCAAGCTTTTGTAGATCAACTCAAAACCAGAAATCCTCAGTTGGCAGCCTCGGTGCGCGTGATGCCAGTATCGCTGGGGGAAATTTATCAGATCACTCAAGCAAATAAAGGCAAGCCGGATGAGGTGCAGTTTGCTTTTGTTCCGGCTCCGCAGCAGGTGCAGTCGGCTAAAACTGTACTTCAGCAGACTGGTCAACAAGTTAACGAGTTCAACGGTGTACCTCTGTTTTTGGCCAGAGGCGGCGCGGAAAATGGTTATTTGACGATTCAGCGCGGTCAGCAAGAGGTGATTCCCTTGTTTTTTAACAAGGAGGATTTACAGGGTATGGTCGATCGTTTTAAGCAGCAGCAGCCCAACGTGACAGCCACAATTAAGATTGAGGTGGTGAACTTGGAGAGCGTTTTGGAAGCTTTGCGCACTGAAAACGACCCGTTTTTGACCCAAATGATTTTGATTCCGTCGCGGGAGTCGCTGGAATTTGTGCGATCGCTCCAACCTGCCGGTGCTGGCCAAAATCCACAGCTTGCTCCGAATCAAACTCGACCGGCTCCTGGCTCTGCGGCTCCAGCTCCGAGTCAACCTCGACCGGCTCGCTAATAGTTAGTCCCCAGTCATCAGTCATCAGTCGTCTGTTATCAGTCATTAAATAGTAGGTTGGGTTTCTCGACTCAACCTACTATTTAGCAATTAGCAATTAGCAATTAGCAATTAGCAATTAGCAATTACTCATTAATAATTACCATTACTAAAAAGTCTTATGTTTGTTTCTGGTTTAGAGCTTTGGCAGTGGATGAATCAAGCTAAAACCGAGGCGATCGCTTATGACATTCCCCTAGCAGAAATCCACTGGCTGCTGCAAGAGCTGGCAGGTTTAGATAGGTTGGCTCTGCGTTTGGAGTCGTTTAAAGATTTGCCAAAAATTGAATTAAAGTTGTCTTTATCTGAACTTGCTCAATTGTGGCAGAGGCGCTTGCAGGAACGGGTGCCGGTGCAGTATTTAACGGGAGTTGCACATTGGCGGAATTTTTCGCTCAAAGTAACGCCGGCGGTGCTAATTCCGCGTCCTGAAACCGAATTGCTGATCGATTTGGCTGTAGAAGCTGTTAACAGCTATGGTGTCAATCCAAAATCGCATTGGGTGGATTTGGGGACGGGCAGCGGGGCGATCGCGATCGGCTTAGCTTGTGCCTTGCCAAATGCTAGCGTTTATGCGGTAGATTGCAGTTCGGAAGCTTTGGCAGTTGCTCGACTGAATGCTGAGAATTTGGGCTTTGGATCGCGAATTAATTTTTATCAAGGTTTGTGGTGGGAACCGCTAGCATTTCTCAAAGGTCAAGTCAGCGGCATGGTGTCTAACCCCCCTTACATCCCCAGCAGCACGGTGCTGACTCTGCAACCGGAAGTTGTCCGACACGAACCTCATCTGGCCTTAGACGGCGGTTTTGACGGGTTAGAGTGCATCCGGCATTTGGTCGAAACGGCACCCGATTATTTAGAATCGGGGGGAGTTTGGTTGGTTGAGATGATGGCGGGACAGGCTGAGGCGGTGGCTGATATGCTGCAAAGTCACGGGAGTTACGGCAAAGTTCAGATATTTTCGGATTTAGCAGGAGTCGATCGCTTTGCCTTAGCCTATCGGCGGTAGTGAGCAAGGCTAGCAAAGAGAGAATTTCTCGACTGTGCATACTTGCTGGATTTTGAGAAATTACAGGCGTTCGTGAATCAAATGATGATTTTGCCTGTAGTGGTAATTCAAAGTGCTTACCCCGTCAGCGGTGGCGCAACCACGGAGGGATTGCTCCTACAAAAACCATACCCAAATTCATTTATATTAGAGGTAAAAACTGCGATCGCACTCAGCATCCAAGAGGTATCACTGTGAAGTTGGAATACCAGTTTACTTTCAAAGAATATTTAGAAGCTAATAGAATTTTCCCGAAATTAGGTCCTCTCGATACAGTCCAGTTGTGGAGTCTTCCTGTCGTTCTTGTGGGGTGGGGAATTGTCAATATTATGGCTGGCCAACATCCCCTCTGGGGTTATTTCATTCTAGGTTTTGGCATCTGCTACCTCCCTATTGTGAATTTATTAAATTGGTGCAATATCAGCTCCTTAAATCGGTTTTTATTTTGGTATATGCTTTTCTTTCCGACAATAAAAGTAGGCAGCGAACTGGTAATTTCAGTGGGATCTTTTTTGTTAATATGGGCAATTTTACAGATTCTTCATTGGCTATCTCAAATTTTGGCACTCCTTTTACTCTCTCCGTGGAGACATAGAACTAATATTTGGCACGAACTTGTTATTTTTAAAATGACTGAATCTGGACTGGAGTTAGAAACTCCAAAGGTTAGCCTCAAACTCAAGTGGCTATTTTACTCGCACTGGTTAGAGACAAAAAGTTTGTTCGTTATCTATTTTGACGAGTCTTCCAATATACCTCCTCATTTTTTTCCCAAAAAATCATTTAATCGAGAGCAGCTTCAAGCGTTTAGAGAATTGCTAGACAGCAATATTCCGCCAGTTCCTCACGTCGTTGATATGAAAGCCAGGAAGTTTGAGTTTCAACTGAATTTTAAAGATTGCATGGAAGCTCTTGATGGGGATACACAACACAGGTCAAAATCTCTAAACAGAAAATTTGTCAACTCGGAATTACTAATAGGAGTCTGCTTGTTTTTGATGGGAATAATTTTGAAAGAAATCTACTTGTTAGTGGGGGGCGTTTTTTTTGTATGCCTGCTAGTCTTGTTGGGTAAAATTTTAGATAGGTTTTTTGTGAATCGGCTCAACATAAACATAGAGATGCCGGCGAGCGTCATGCAGATGAACTTGGGGGAACCTACGACTGTGGAAGTGATAGGATCTCGGCTGGAAATTAAAACTCCGAGTTGGGAAGGAAACTTTAAATGGGAAGCTTTTAAAGTTTTTATTGAAACCAGAAATTTATTATTAGTTTATCCTGTACCGTCCCTCTATCCCGTGTCAAGAAGCTCGTACTTTATAGTTCCCAAGCGTGCATTCAGCGGTGAAGAGGAATTGTCTGATTTCAAAAAATTGCTGCACAACAAGATCGGGAAAAGCCGCTATAATTATTTCAAGAAAATGCAGGCGCAATTCCTCAATCTAAAATCTAAAATCTAAAATCGAATGGCTCAAGTTTCGATCGACTCCTTGATTCAAGGGGCAATTTCAGGAGATTATATTGTCAGCTTTCCTACAGATACTGTACCCGCTTTGGCTGCCAAGCCCGATCGAGCCGACTTGATTTTTGCAGCTAAACGCCGCAGCCAAGACAAACCGCTGATTTTGATGGCAGCCTCGGCGGAGGCTTTATGGCCATACGTCCTGGGGACTCCAGCAGAGTTAAACTTGTGGCAGCAAGTAGCCGCATCCTATTGGCCGGGGGCGTTAACTTTGGTGCTCCCGGCTTCGGCAAAAGTCCCGGCGGTCATGAATTCGATCGATCGGACTACAATCGGGGTACGAGTTCCTAACTCTCCCCTGGCCCTCAAAATTCTACAGCAGACAGGCCCTTTAGCTACTACCAGCGCCAATTTATCCGGCCAGCCGCCTCTGGAGTCGGTGGCAGAAATTGAGGCAGAGTTTCCGGAAGTCTTGACATTAGTTCCTGCGGAATTAGCAACAGCGACAACAGCTTCGAGTTTGCCTTCGACTGTGGCTAAATGGACTGGCAGCGATTGGGAAATATTGCGACAAGGCGCGATCGAGTTAGAATGCTAAAAGCTAAACTCCAAGGCAAAGCAATATGGCGCCGATCGGCTGGAGCGACTTGATATATTTAGGTATGGGACTGGGACTGGGTTGGGGAAGCAGTTTGATTTGGCACCCGCGGCAAAAAAGCTCGCAACAGCCAGAACCTGCGCCCTACCAGCCACCAACTCCTCAAGAAAATTACTTAAAGGAGTTTGATACCCTTTCCGAGCAACTTAAACAAACTCAATTGGCTTATCAGATGGCATCCGAGATGAGTCAATTTAAGGCGGGTTTTTTGGCTCGAACTTCTCATGAGTTGCGATCGCCCCTGAGCAGTATGATTGGTACGCTGCAATTAATTCTGTCGGATCTGTGCGACGATCCTGCTGAGGAACGAGAGTTTGTCGAGCAAGCTCACCTCGCCGCACTCAAGCTGGTGAAATTGATAGATGAAATTATCTTTGTTGCTAAAACTGAACACGGCACTGAAACGATGGATATTGAGCCGATTCAGTTAGCTAAGATTTTTGATGAAGTAGATGATTTAACTTACTTGCAAGCTGCAAATCGCAGCATTCGTTTGGAGATATTACCGCCCGATCCCGGAATTTATGTATTGGCAGATTTGCCGAGGTTTAGACAAGTTTTAGTCAATTTGGTAGATACGGCTGTTGCTCAGATGGAGGAGGGGAGTATTTCTGTTTCGGCGCATTCTTCGCCGGAATCTGGATACGTTCACATTTGGGTTGACGATCAGCGTTCAGTGAGTGCTTGGAGTGAGTCTTGGGATTTGCTTAAGCACGATTTGGAGTCTGATGCTACTAAGAGCAGCGATAATTCTAAGGTGTCTTCTGGAATGAGGCTATTGATGAATCAGACTCTTTTAAGTTTGATGAACGGAAAATTGGAGGTTCTGGCTGTGCCTTCTGAGTCGGAAGAGTCCAATTTTAACCGGACTCAGTGTTCTATTCCTCTGGCAACTTTGTGATCGAAGTTCAGCAAAGGATTGTGTAACGGATGTCACCGGCATTCTGCAGGTACGATCGCAAAATCCAGTATTTTTATCAAGATGACAAATATTGAAGCGTTTAATATTAGACATCTCCAATAATTATTGTAGAGCAGGCATCCGGCCCGTTCAAGACTGGCTGTTTGCGAGATGTCTATTAGAGCACAGGATATTGACCGCTGCGGTCTAATTGCCGGCACCTGCGATGAAATGGGATGACTCGAACACACCGACAAACTACTGGGTTCTCACCTTCAGGAAATCATCACCCCGGGACAAGCAGTCAAAGCCCTGATTTGAAAAGGTCAAGGCTTTGTCAGCGCCCCGTTATATCTATTTGAAAAGTTCTTTGTCGGGAAGGCTACAGAACATCGCACGCTCCTACAAGGGCTGACAAAATGATAGTGTATGACAT
>JAICRN010000678.1 GCA_025937335.1 Microcoleus sp. TY_ISSM_2_bin.22 | reverse complement strand
TCAATCCCGAAGAGTTTGAATGGATTGTGAATCCGACAGAACAAAAGAAGTTAGCCGAGGCGATCGCCCAAGGTGTTACCGAATGGTTTGCCTCAGTAAAATAACAGTTAGTAGTAAGTAGTGAAGTCCTTCTCAAAAAGTTCACAGTCAGGACTTCAGTTCTGCCTCTTCAAGGAAATGAAATAATGCTAATCTTTACTCAATCAAAAGCCTTTTTTATTGCAGCCGCAGTTGCAACTTTTAGCTTCTCGCTTTACAGCTTTCCTGTTTTCGGGAAGCAGCAAAGTATTACTCCCGCCAAAGCAGAAGCTTTAAAAAAGCAAACTCAATGCTCGTTTATTACGGGTAATGGCGGCGCTGTTAACATTCGCAAAGGCCCGGGCACGAAGTATCCCGTTGTTGCTAAACTAAAATTGGGAGACGGAGTTAGGGCCCTCAGCAGACAAGGTAATTGGGTGAAAATTGCGGCCAGATTTTCGGGTAATCCTCCTAATGAAACTTTTACAATCCTTGACGGTTGGGTGAGCAATCAATTTATTAATGGCTGTTCCGAAGACCAATTTGACAGGTGGCGGCAATAGGGAATTGGGTTTGTAGTAAGGACTTGAGTCCTGAGTTTTGATGAATGCTAAAGTCCTCACTACAAACCCAATTGGGAAAGTTTTAAAAGTGGTACAAAAAAGACGATCGCTCTGCTTCATTATTTCACTGGAGTTGAGACTAAGCTGTTGTGTATTCAAATAGGGTATAATAGAATATTTATTTATTAAGTCCTTACAAAAATGCAGGCAAAAATCATCTCAATCCAAAACAGATAGAGAAACTACTGAAAGCTTTGCAAGAGGAAGAACACGGAGATATCAGAGGATTGTATCACAGTTTCAATGCACAACACCTTACTTGATATAATTAGCCAATTGCCTAGGTAGTATCCAGCTTTGATTTGACGAATTTAGCTATGACACAAACACCAAAATTTTATATTGTCAAACGTCCTGCGGGTAATTGCGAAATTTTGCCGTTGGCGGAGCCCTCGCAGAGGATCGCCCAACTCGAAGAACAAAACCCCACTATTATTGAAAAGTGGGGCCCTTACGATTCCCCCGAAGATGCCATCGCCCGCCGCATCGGATTAATTCGCGCCGGGAAATGCCAGCCGCAATGACGGATTGCGATTGCTTTCCTCCGAATCGCGAAAGCTAACGTGACTTGCAATGAAGGATTGCCAGAAATAGCGAAGCATTCGAGTTTAAAATCTGGGCTTTTAGCCGTACTTCTTCCCCCGAATGCTTTTTTTTAACTGACATCCTACACAAGTTTTCTACTTCGATTTAGAAGGGGCTGCACTCGGTTTTACCTGCGCCGCAGTCGGCTTAGGTGGCGCTGCATTCGGTTTCGACTCCGCCTTATCATTTCCAGTTTTACCAGTAACTTGCTTTGTCAAAACTTCCATAGCTTTCGCGTACTGCGGATCGGCCGTCGTAGCAATTTTATCGCGATCGCGCCTCAATTCCTGTTTTTGAGCCTCGGTGAGTTCTACTTTAAAATCCGGTTCAATCCCGGCGTGGTTGATATCAGTGCCGTTGGGAGTAAAATACTTGGCAATTGTCACCGCTAAACCGGCACCATTTCCCACGCCGCGTACTGACTGAACTAAACCTTTACCAAATGTCTTTGTCCCCACTAAAACCGCGCGTTTGTTGTCTTGTAAAGCGCCGGATAGAATCTCGCTAGCACTTGCTGAACCGCCGTCTACCAGTACAACTAACGGTTTGTCTGTGATGGCTGCCTTGTTTGCAGTTTGTCTATCGGCCTCACCGACTCGATCGACCGTCGAGACGATCGTACCTTCTTTGAGCCACATCCGAGCAATTTCAATACTTCCGTACAGCAACCCGCCGGGATTGGAACGCAAGTCTAAAATATAGCCCGTTACCTTTTTCTGTTCCAAATCCTTAATTGCCGATCGCATTTCCGATGCAGCATTCGCACTGAACTGATTTAAGCGAATATAGCCAACTTCTCCGATCGGGGTTTTCTGCACCGACTTCCGCACTGGATGAATTTCTATTTTAGCGCGTTTGAGCTTAAATTCTAATTCCTTGCTTCCACGCAAAATCGTCAGCGTCACCTCAGTATTCGCCTGGCCGCGAATCAAAGTTACCGCTTGATTCGTATCCATGCCTTCTGTGCTCTTGCCGTCAATCTTAGTAATGATATCTTTTGCCAGAATACCAGCAGTAAAAGCCGGGGTATCTTCGATCGGCGAAATCACCACCAACTTTTTGGTTTCCTCATCTTGAGTCAACTGAATCCCAACTCCTGTCAGTTCCCCAGAAGTTTCAACCTGCATATTCTTGAACTCTTGAGGGTCCATAAACCGCGTATAAGGATCGTCAAGCTTCTTCAGCATTTCCCGAATAGCTTTGTAAGCTTCGTCGTCGCTGGTATAAGTCCGGTTCAAATAATCATTCCGCACCGCTTTCCAGTCAACCTGGTTAAAAGTGCCATCCACATAGCTTTTGTCAATAATCTGCCAAACTTCATCAACCAATTCTTTAGGGCTTCCCCGAAAAGAAGCCAGAGATTTAGAACTGCAACCAGCGTTCGCAAGAGTTACAGCAGTGAGTACCACCGCTGCTGCACTTAGAACAAGCCCTCGTTTTGTTATAACCATTTGTCTGACGCGCGGGAGGAAAAGAGTTCAGAATAATTACGCTCAATCTAACACAGGCAATGCCCGGTCGCGTTTGGCGCACATAATATTACTCCACTTTGCCGAGTTCTATTCAGGGCGGGCTAGGAGCAACAGCCCACAAGAGACTTGATGTTTTTGTGTGGAACAGGCATCTTGCCTGTTCCTGACGGGCTCGCGTGCCCACCCACAAGAAACTTGATGTTCTTTTGTGGAACAGGCATCTTGCCTGTTCCTGACGGGGCTAAGGATCGACCCAGCGATCGTCCGATTTAATCAAGTCAATCAATTCTGCCACGCCTCGGTCTTCTGGGACTTTCTTAATTTCTTCCCTGCCCCGGTACAGCGAAATATAACCCGGTTGCTTCCCGACGTAGCCGTAATCAGCATCAGCCATTTCTCC
>JAICRN010000578.1 GCA_025937335.1 Microcoleus sp. TY_ISSM_2_bin.22 | reverse complement strand
GTTAGCGAAGCTTGCCGAAGGCATCGCTAATGCGATAGTCCCAAAGTTTTGCCATCTTCACTTCGGTTTTATCCCCATGCTTCTTAGCTTGCCTCGCGGAATTTTTCCCAGTCGGTAATAAGAGCAATTATATTAGGATATAAGAATTTACAAATTTTAATGTTCAGGATTAAAAATGTACGATATAAACAAAACGTAAACAAAAACTATGTTTTGACAAGTTGTCATGGATACACAAAGCTTAGTTGCGGCAATAGAAGCTGAAATAGAGAAAGAGGGTCGATTCCCTGAAGAAAAAATCTTCCTCAAGCTTTTAAAAGAGGTTTGGCAGGTGGATTGGACGGTAGCTCCCTACGATGTGTGGACTCACATGATCGAGTGGGACATTCCTTATTTTCTGCGCTTTATGGGAGTGGATCAAGGAGATGAGGAGGCGGAGGAGCAATTAATCCAAGATTGGATAGCATCAAGGACACAGTTACGAGCTACAACTACCGGGCAAGATTGGAGACAGCGAATCGTTACCTTGATCAACGATGTTAATCACTTGCGGCTCAGTGTAAGGCAAGATGTCTAAATTCCAGTAAAGTTATGGCGACGTAGCGTTTAATCTTGCATCGCCCTATCGGCTCCTCTTATACCTTGTAAGGGTTGTAGGTGCAGTTGTAGCGGTTATAACTCCTAATATCATGTCCGTTCAATTAACCATGATTCCTGTAGGGGTTCCCCTTGCCAAGATATTGAATATAAACGGGAAAACCTGTAAACCCTTCCTAAGCCTTTAATCGCGGTCAATCGATCGGACATGATATCAGTGTCCCGGACTGGCACGTGGTGAGGCGTGAGGGCGCCTTCACCATGTGCCAGTTGCGTAAGTTTTGAACTAATAATTAATGACTAATGACTAATGATTATCTTCCTCCGACTACAACATTTTTAATCCGCAAATGGGGGCCGCCGACACTTACGGGCAAACCACTCTGGCCACCTTTACCGCAACCGCCGTAGGCATAAACAGAGTCATTTCCTATAGACTCAATATCCTTTAAAGTCTGAAATACATTGCCGCTTAAAGTGACATCGCTCACCGGTTCGGCCAATTTTCCATCGCGAATCATAAACCCTTGAGCCGCCGCAAAGGTAAACATTTCGCCGTTGGTTTGTCCTCCCAACATCCGCACTGCATAAACTCCTTCGTCAATGTCGGCAACCATTTCGTCAAAAGAATGTTCGCCAGACTCGATCGCAGTATTAGTCATCCGCACCAAAGGCATAAAAGTAGCGCTCAGAGCCCGGGCATTTCCCGTCGGACTTTCGCCCATTTTGCCCGCAGTCTCGCGATTGTGCATCCGAGCGGCTAAAACTCCATTTTTAATTAAATGCTTGCACTGAGCCGGCACGCCTTCGTCGTCGTATTTCAAAGTTCCCGGCAATCCCGGCACAGTTGCGTCGTCTATTACATTCAATTGTTCGATCGCCACAGGCTTGCCCAAAGTCAGCAATTCCTGCATTTTCGGGTTTTCGTAAATGCCGTCTGCTTCCGACAAATGCCCGAAAGCTTCGTGAATAAACACCCCCGACAAATAAGGGTCTAAAATCACCGGATACTGACCGCCTTTCACCGATTTTGCCTCTAGTTGGCCCACTGCTCGAACGGCAGCACTTTTAACACGATCTTCAATATTTGTCAAGACATCGTAATCCGATCGCGAGTGAATCGACTCAAACCCTTGGCGGACGACACCGCCCTCGCCGCGGGCGATCGCTCCGAAACGCCCGGTCACGTCCAAGCGCTCTTGAGCGATGCAAGTGCCTTGAGAATTCACAAAATAAGTAACCCCGAATCTGTCGCTGTAACCGGCAATTGTCGTCTGAATTCTCGGGTCGTAATCTAACAGCAACTGGTTGTAAGATTCGAGCAATTTCCGCTTTTCGGCTAGAGTAATACAGCGCGGGTCGCGGCCCAATTCCACCGCTACATAATCTTGAATCGGGGTGACATCTGCTAGTAGAGTTTTTTCGCTGCCAACCAAACGAGACTGAACGACAGCTTCTTCAATGCGGTCTTTTAACTCAGCTAAACCGTTAAAAGTGACAAAACTCCAGCCGCCTTTGTGACAGGCGCGGATGCCGCCGGCGAGACTGAAACTCCGGTTGACAGCATCTAACTGAGGGCCGCGAAAACTAATCGCAGTTGACTCGCTTTGTTCGAGGCGAACTTCCAGATAATCCACGCGATCGCGGTAAGGTGCGATCGCTTCCATCAACTGTTCTTGCATCAAATTGCCCCTATGAATGATTAGCCGTAGCGCTGAAAAAAATTATTGCTAACCTTATTTTAGCTAATAATTCCCGTCTTTCGGGTGCGCGCTCCCGCACCGCTGTGGTGCGGCACGCCCACCCTACCCGATAAATGGCGAGTCAACCAATTTTAGATTTTAGATTTTAGATTTTAGATTGATCCCGTCCTGAGCCTGCGAAGGAATGAATGCGGGGGCTTATGACAATCAAGCATCCAGGATACAAGCCCCCGCATTCATCCGTCCAGAAATAAAAAACCTGTATCCGATAAAGGAGCCCCCGAATTTATCCGTGGGGTCAGTCGATTTTAGATTTTAGATTTTAGATTTTAGATTTACCCCACAGATTAATCTGGGATCTTGAACTAGGGTCTAAAATTTTGATCTTTCCACGACAGGAGTACGTGGCAGGGTATCCGTTTTTGGGCTGGGTCAATGCTTCAATGCTTCAATGCTTCAATCTAAAATCTAAAATCGATTGACCGCATTACTTTCGGTCGGTCGATTTGAGATTTAAAACTTTGTCCGCAGAATAGATGGTTAGAGGCAAGCGATCGCCGATGTTCGGAGGGCGTCCTAGAAGACCCAAAACTCGCGCTCGCTTGCGAAAAGTCCGGTATCCCCGAAATCTTGCATTTGCTCAGAGAAATCGAACTAAACTAAATCTATCTAAAGACGTAAAAAAATACCTTAACCCCCGGCAGATGGAATACTTTAAGGTTAAAAAATTCCAAATTTCACCGTATTTAGCAGGTATTTCGGCATCAATAGCAATTTTGATCGGAGTTGGCATTTTAGATCGATCGGAACAGCGGCGGTTTTTTGAGCACAACCGCGCTAGCGCCCTCGATCGGCTCAGCACAGTCCGTTCTAAGCTGGAAGGCTCTTTGAATGCCCGACTGTTTTTGATGCGGGGTTTGGGGGCTTACCTTTCCAACAATCCAAATATCACCGAAGCCGAGTTTGCAGCGACGGCGAGAATTCTGATCGCACAGCAAGCCGGCATTCGCGCCATAACTTTAGTTAAAGGCACGACGGTCGCTTATATTTACCCGCGGGAGGGAAATGAATCGACGATCGGCGTTGACTTGACTGCGCTACCCGAACAGCGGCAAATGGTCGAAGAGGTCATCAACACCAGAAAAACTTTGCTTGCCGGACCCGTGAAATTATTGGAGGGAGAAGAGACGTTCATCAGCCGATCGCCGATTTTTCTCACTCCCTCGGATGCCGAGCCCGAAACAGGAGTTTACTGGGGCTTGACAGGCCTGATCATCGACAAAAATTCCTTAATTGAGGAAGCAGGACTCAACGACTCCTCAGCGAAGCTGCAATACGCTCTGCGGGGCAAAGACGGGAGAGGAGCATCCGGCGCATTGTTTTTCGGTGACAGGTCAATTTTTCAGCACAATCCCGTGATTGTGGAAGTGGCTTTGCCCAACGGTTCCTGGCAGTTGGCAGCAATTCCGGCGGGGGGATGGCCTGCGAATTCGCCGTTTCGGGGGTTGCTGCTTTTTGGAGGTCAGTTGCTGGCAGTTTTGAGCGGGGTAGCGGTTTTTAGCTGGGCGTACAGCCGTGCGAAACTGCGTTCGAGCGAAGCTAAGTACCGGCAACTCGTTGAGAATGCTAACAGCATGATTGTGCAGTTAGACAGTGAAGGCAAGATTACTTTTTTT
>JAICRN010000313.1 GCA_025937335.1 Microcoleus sp. TY_ISSM_2_bin.22 | reverse complement strand
GTAAACTATAGGATAACTATAGCAATCCTAAATCAGTTTCAATAACTGGTTTCCAGGCTCTTAGCCTGGGAATCAATGTCACGCTTGCTCTGCCTCGCGAAAATCGAGGCAGAGCCTCCGGATCTGCGTTACCAGGCTCTTCCTGGTAACGAGTAGAATCATTTAGGATTGCTATAATAGGTCGTAAGATTAAATGAACCGCGAAGACGCTAAGGACGCGAAGGAAGAGAAAGAAGGGATGCAGTTTTTCCTTCGCGCTTTTTGCGTCTTCGCGGTTCGTTTTACAAATATTTCTGCAACAACAAACCCATTTTCTCCTTAGTTGCTGTCGGCACTTGATCCAGCCGAGTCAGAATTGCATATTTTAAAGCTGAATGTGCATCAGATATTGGAGGATTTTCTGTTAGTCTACGGACTGTTTCTTGAATGACTTTTTGAGCATTCTCTGCATTGCGGTGCAAGTTGGCAACTACCATTTCTACAGTTACGCTGTCGTGATCTTCGTGCCAGCAGTCATAATCGGTAACTAATGCTAAAGTTGCGTAGGCAATTTCTGCTTCTCTGGCTAATTTTGCTTCCGGCAAATTTGTCATTCCGATGACTGTCGCCCCCCAACTGCGGTAAAGGTGGGATTCTGCTTTTGTGGAAAATGCGGGGCCTTCCATGCAGACGTAAGTGCCGCCCCGGTGGAGGGTAACGTCGGTGAGGTTCAAGGATTCGATCGCCCCAGCTAACACTTTAGCCAATTCGCCGCAAACCGGATCGCCGAATGTGATGTGACCGACTATTCCTTCTCCGAAAAAGGTAGAAACTCGATTTTTTGTGCGATCGATAAACTGATCCGGCACTACCATATCTAAAGGTTTCGCCTCAGCTTTCAGGGAACCAACCGCCGACGCTGAGATTAAATACTCAACTCCCAAACTCTTCATTGCATAAATATTTGCGCGATACGGCACTTCTGAGGGCAAAAAAGTGTGGTTGCGGCCGTGTCTAGCCAGAAATGCTACTGGCGTACCGTCCAATGTTCCCACAATTGCGGCATCCGATGGCGCTCCAAAAGGTGTATCAATTTTGACCTCTTCAATATCTTTGAGGGCCTCCATTTTATACAAACCGCTGCCGCCGATAATTCCGATTTTTGCTTGTGCCATTTTTACTTTCTGCTTGAGTTTTACAAGAGTGATTCTATCGGGCCATCGTTAAGTTGCGGTAAAGATCGTTGAAGATTTGGTGACAACAGTCACCCGACATACACTATTTTGTCACACAACCTATGTGATCGAAATCACAAGATAACTTCACGCAATCTTTAAAAATAAATGTACACAGTTCTGTTACCTACTTTTAGTGTGTTAAAACCATGACAGTCAGTTCTGCTAACCTCCCCAAAATCTCGATCGAGGCGATCGTCCAGCGGATCTTTGCTTTTCGTCAAATTACCCCCCTTGACAGACGGCTGCTGAAGTCAGCAGTCCTCGACGGGATCGATCAAAACGATCGTGTTCACATCAACCGGGTTTGTCAGGGCATCCAAAACGGATTAATTTTAGTTGTGGAATAACTTTGCTACACTATCTCTTGCTAGCTCAAGAAGCTGTTGGAAAATTTGGGATTGAGTCTGTATTTGCAGGAACAGAGTTCGGGCGGTTTTTTACTATTTTTCGGCGCGCGATCGATCGACATCACAAATAATATTATTTACATCTTATCGATCAAAATTCAACAGCCAAAAGCCTGTATAAGTCATCCCACTATCATCGGGCTGCACTAACAAAAAATGCAATCCTTGACTTAATTGCTTGCGCTGTTGGTAAATTTGGGCCGCCGCTTTCACCTCGCTATCTTCAAAAGTAGCTACAACCCACCTATCTACTAACCCAGCTTCCAATATCAATCCGTCGGGAGTTCCAGCGATATAATTCAAAGCAAAAGGTTTCGCCTCCTGAAGCCATCTAGCCAACCGCATAGACTGGCGTCCGCCGTCAATCACAACTCCGGGTACGGGTACTGTAGATGCCAAGCCCAAATTCAGCGGTAACAGCAATTTTGGCATTTCCAAAATTGGCAGGGGACGCCCTTGGAAAGCATCTTCAATGTCGCCGGCGGGTAGGGAAGCAAAACGCCAGCTATCGCCCCAAAGTTTTTCGGGTAAGGGGATGGGCGGCGGCGAGTCTAGGGCGATCGGACTGTAAGCTTCCCCTGTATAATTAGGCATACTCGAATATTCTTTTGCGCGTTGTTGCAGCAGCAATTTCAGAGCCGCAGTGCGCCGAGTCGCTTCCACCTTGACGCCCAAAACTTTGCCCGCAGCTTCGATTAAGCTCAGAGACTGAGGTCTAAATACTTGAATCAAGTCCGGCAAATTCTGAGTTTGAACTTGCTGCTGCAACTGCGAGGCTAGCCAAGTGGAATTAGCGGCCCCCTGGCTGCAAACAGCGTTAAATTGAAAACTGCCTTCCGAGTCGCAAATTAAGAGTTCCCAGAGTGGTTTACCCGCCTCATCTTGGAGAGGGCGGCGGTAAAAATCGGCTTGCCAAATACGCATCAATAATAAAAAATTAAAATCTACAACTCGATCATTTTACTATAGTCTGGGGACACTGCCATACAATACCTATCTCGCGATCGAAAACTTTGAGCGATACATTCTCAGTTCGTAGTTTAGTTTAATTTCAATATCTAATACCTGTCAACAAAAGCAAAACTATAGCAGCGACCCCAAACATGATAGTTATCAGTCATTCCCAATTCTAAAATCTAAAATCTAAAATCTAAAATCTAAAATCTAAAATTGGTTTGATTAGCCCTTCCCCATTCCTCTTCTCAAATTTATTTAAGATTGCGAACCAAATACATATCCAACTCGCCCTTATTTTTAGCAGAAATTTTTCCTCGATATTCGCAGTCACAAAAATCTCTAACTAATTCAAAGGTTGCGTGAGAGATATTGATATTTCCAGGTAAGCCGGAAGATTCCATCCGAGATGCAGTATTCACGGTATCTCCCCAGACATCATAGGCAAACTTTTTATTGCCAATTACTCCAGCAAGTATGGGGCCTGAATGAATGCCAATGCGGATCTCCCAATAAGCAATATTTTCTTGAGCTTTCTGCCTTTTTCGCAGCTCCATGAACTGTTGAATTTCTAGGGCAGCAAGTACAGCGTCAAAGGCGTGTGTTGGGGTAGGCGTAGGAATTCCCGCCGCACACATATAGCTGTCACCAATAGTCTTCAATTTTTCCATAGAGTATTTATCCATCACGCGATCGAAATAAGAAAAACAATAGTCTAATTCGTCAACTAACTCTCGCGGCGTCATTTTTTCTGATAACTGAGTAAAGTCTTTAAAGTCAGTAAACAGAACTGATACGCAATCATAATAAAGTGGTTCGACTTTGCCGTTATTTTTGAGTTCCTCGGCAATTTCAACCGGCAGCAGGTTTAACAGTAGCTGGTCAGATTTGTGCTTTTCGGCATCGAGCTCGGAATAAAGCCTATTTATCTCTTTAAAGCGCTCAGCATTGCGGATGGCTGAGGATAGTTGCAAAGCCAAAAGATAGCCAATCCGCAAGTCTTCTTGAGTGTAAGCTCGCGGCTTGGTTGTGGCAAAATTAATTGTCCCTAAAACCTTACCTTCGCTTTCCAAGGGAATGATAATTTGCGAAGCGTAGGGGTATAAAATAGCAGTAGAACCCGCTTCTTGAATTAATTGAGGTTGACGTGTTTTGAAAGCCTTGTTAATAGGGCCGCCCTGTGGGAGGGCAGCAATATCTATAGGGATATGCGGGCCAAATAAGGTTGTGCAAGCGTGAGTGCTGTTCAGGCAAACGCTACAGTGTTCAAAGTCGAGCAGCCATTTGGCTTGCTTGCCTACTACCCGCAAAATCTCGTTGAGATCTAGGGTGCGGTTAATGGCTGTGGCAACTTCGTTGACGGCGGAAATTCGGATGGAAAGCGCTTGAGCTTCTGCTAACAAACGGCGGGCTGTCAACAGAAGTTCTTCTCGATCTAGATCTTCTAGCCGCTCGCCCATAATAGGGGTATAAAATATAGATTACAAAGCATCTATTTCAAGGGCAATGGAATCTGTATATCGGTTGACACAGCTAAATAAGTCTGCTGTCGCAATAATTTCAAAGATTTCAGAATCATCTAGCCCTAAATCCCGCAGGTTTTGGTAATCAGATTCTGTCATTTCTAGGGGTTTTGTAGCAGCCAGCAAGCCAAAGGTAATTACGGCTTTATCGCGTTTTGGCAACGGGCAGTTGGCAAAGTCAGAAACTAAGGTTCGCAGGATTTCTTCGCTCATCCCCAACGCTGACAATCCGTGCAGGTGAACTTGGAGAGCGTACTCGCTATTATTTGATTGGGAAATAGCGACGCCGACCATTTCTTTAAGCGTGCGGGGTAAGTCTCCTTGCAGGATTGTTCCCCGGAATTTTTTCCAATTTGCTTCTAATAAGTCAGGGTTGATTGCCATTGACTTGAACAGGTTGGGGACAATACCAAACCCCAATTCAGTCAAGATTTCTTCGTACACTGCTTTGGCTTTAGGATCGGTAAGTTGCTCGTATTCTGTAAGTGGAAAGTGCGTCATTGTTTTGTTAAATTTTACGGCAGTTAATTTTGATTTGGATTTATAGGTTGTTGATGTAACGCCACTCAATGGGTGACGTTACGAGCTATCTTGGCTTGAGTCGGATTGATGATGATAATGCACCGCTGCGAGCAAACCGCTAATCTTGAAGATGAGCTAGCAACAAATCAGATGCTTGAGCCTGGATTAAACCTGCAATTATAGCAGTAATCGGAGCTTATAAAATTCTGTTGCGTTCGGTTCTTGCTGCTAATCTTAGATTCCGCAATGGCTGCTGTCAAGTATTGGCAATTCATCTGGCGCGGCGGCGCGAAATCCCATCAAAACTCTTGAATTTGATAATACTGCCTGTGCGCGAATTTTCAGGCAAAAAACACTATGCGATCGATAGGGTTCCACAAATGCCCAGAATCTTATGATCCGGTGCGCGCACAGGGAAAAACAAAATGCTGTGCGATCGAGTTTATTGAATTAGTCAGACGCTCGATCGACAACCCATGCCCCAGACAAGCTGGGCTAACGCCTGCGACTGGAGTTATCATGGGTAAACTGTAAACTTCTATCATTGTCGCTGCATTTGCTATGAACCCTGCCCTGACTCAATTTGGCGCTCAGATGTCCCACCTCACGGGAGTTCGGGCAATTATGAAAGATATTATTGAAACTCTTAGAGCCGGCAGCGGGCAGGAGTTTATCAATTTGAGCGCCGGAAATCCGGTGATTTTGCCGGAAGTCGAGCAGTTGTGGCGCGACTGCACTGCGGAACTTTTGGCGAGCCCGGAATACGGCGAGGTGGTTTGTCGCTACGGTTCCAGTCAAGGTTATCAGCCGTTTATCAATGCGGTATTGGCGGATTTCAACCAGCGTTACGGATTGAAGTTGACGGATCGCAATATTCTAATTACTCCCGGCAGTCAATCTATTTACTTCTACGCAGCCAACGCTTTCGGCGGCTACACTACCAGCAAACAGCTTAAAAATATTGTTTTACCGCTGAGCCCAGACTACACGGGTTACGGCGGCGTTAGCTTGATTCCCGAAGCGGTAGTCGCCTGCAAACCCACCCTCGATATTGATGCAGCCGCCCACAGGTTCAAATACCGCCCGGATTTCAGCCAACTGTCGATCGACGAAACCACCGGTTGCGTCATTTTTTCCCGTCCCTGCAACCCCACGGGCAACGTTCTCACCGACGATGAAGTTAAGAAAATTGCCGATTTAGCTGCCGCTTTCGACGTGCCGGTGTTCGTTGATTCCGCCTACGGCCCTCCCTTCCCGTCCTTGAATTTTACCGAAATGACGCCGCTTTTTGGCGGCAATATCGTGCACTGCATGAGTTTGTCGAAAGCCGGATTGCCGGGAGAAAGAATCGGAATTGCGATCGGCGATGAAAAAATCATTCAAATATTAGAATGTTTTCAGACCAATACGTGCATTCATTCGCCGAGATACGGACAGGCGATCGCAACTCGGGCCATTGCTTCCGGCGCTCTTGCCGATATATCCATCAATGTAATTCGGCCGTACTATCAAAGCAAATTTGCGATCGTAGAAAGCACTCTAGAACAAGCAATGCCGAAGGATTTGCCGTGGTTTTTGCACCGGGGCGAAGGAGCAATTTTCGCGTGGTTGTGGCTGAAAGATTTGCCCATGACTGATTGGGAACTGTATCAAGAATTGAAGAAAGTCGGCGTAATCCTCGTGCCTGGAAGTTCTTTCTTCCCCGGTTTGCGGGAAGATTGGCAGCACAAGCACGAGTGTTTGCGCATCAGTTTGACTGCGACAAATGATGAGATTGAAACTGCAATGAAACGCTTGGCTCAAATGGTAGAAAAGCTTTATCAGTCTTGATTTCTTATACCAAATCCGGAGAAATCCACCTTTTTTCTGATGCGGCGGTTGAAACCGCTTAAGAGTCAAACAAAGTCCGAGCAAAGGGGGACTAAGAGATCGAGGGTGTATTTAAGTCGGATTTGGTAGGATTTCTCAGTCTCGCGTAGGTGGGCTTCGTTTGTGTAGTTGGAGGTCAAAAGCGATTTCAATCGCCGACTATGAGCGAGGAGTTGTTAACAATTAAACAACCCGATAAACAAAACTCAGAGTTGCCCAAACATTCACATCCAAAGCCAAATCATCCGTCGATATCCCCACTTTCTGCACCCCCGGAATACTAGCCGCGTGCAAATCTTCGAGTACCGCCCGCGCC
>JAICRN010000215.1 GCA_025937335.1 Microcoleus sp. TY_ISSM_2_bin.22 | reverse complement strand
GACTGTATCTGCATTTCCTTCAGTCCCGCTGAAAGTAGCCGCACCAAAATTGATTGTGTTCGGTGAATTCAAGAGAATTGAGACATTATTAGAACCTCTGTTAGCAACTGCGATATCGAGTCTGTCGTCCGCATTGAAATTTGCGATCGCCAGAGAACTCGGATTTGTTCCGACGTTAAAGTTTGTCGCGCTGCTAAAACCGCCAGTTCCATTTCCCGCCAAAATTGAAACGTTATTAGAACCGCTGTTTGCCACAGCTAAATCTAGTCTGCTGTCGCCATTAAAATCGTCAATCTTAATCGCACTTGGGTTTAAGCCAACGTTAATATTTGTCGGACTGCCAAAGCTGCCATTTCCTGTTCCCAATAAAAGTGAGATGCTGTTAGAACCGCTGTTGGCTACCGCGAGATCGAGAAAATTGTCGCCGTTCCAGTCTCCGAGTACGATCGCACTCGGACTTTGACCGACATTAATATTAGTCGGATTGCCAAAACCACCTTGACCATTTGCCGATAATATGGTAAGGTTATTAGAATTTCGGTTGGCGACGGCGAGATCGAGAAAATTGTCGCCGTTAAAATCTCCAGCAGCGATCGCGCTGGGATTTTGCCCGACATTCACAGTAGCAGGAGTGGAAAAATCGCCTTGTCCCGTTCCCAAATAAATGCCAACATTGCCTTCAGGTACAAAACCATTGCCGCTGGATTGAGTAATGGCAATATCGAGGAAATTATCAGCATTAAAATTGCCGACAGCGATCGCACTAGGGTTTTCACTGGCACTCAAAAATCCCGGACTGTTAAAGTTGCCATTACCAGATCCTAAAAAGATATAAATGCTGCTAAATTCGACACCTTGTGCGGAAGTTATCGCTAAGTCGGAAAAGTTATCGCCGTTAAAATTTCCAACTGCGATCGCGGTAGGACCGAATACCGGAGTCAAATCAGTTCCAGAGTTAAATCCTCCTTGACCGTTTCCCAGTAAAATAGAAACCCTATTCGAGGTGGCGTTAGCAACAGCTAAATCTAAGATGCCATCGGTATTGAAATCGCCAGCCGCAACAAAGGATGGACTGGTTCCCGCATTAAAATTATTAGGAGAACTAAAGGTATTGAGAACGTGACTGTAAGCTGCGATCGCTTCTGGCCCAAATGCAATGGCAGCTTTAATTGTCCCCGCTGTCACTGTTAATTCCCAGTCGCCGCCTTTTGCCGCACAACCTGTCAGATTCTCAGAAGCAGCAACACTTGCCCCTGTTAGTTGACTCAGGCTGTTTACAAATGCTTTGCCTATATTTCCTTGGCCAACATTGCAGCCGTAGATCATAATTTCGGCATTTGGTGTCAGCGATCGCGCCCATGCTTGGACTGCTGCTGCGCAATTACCCGCGCGATCGCTCAAATTTTTCCAACTCAATTCAACGTTCCCCAGTTGCAAACAACCGGGTTGCCCGTGGGCAATAATGTGAATTATTGAAAATTGCTCTCCCTGCAAAGCTTCGGCAATTTGTTCCAGGCTGTAGCGGTTTGTCTCTAATTGAATTACCTCGGTTTCAGGGATAACGCCGTCGATTAAGGTTTGAGGGTCGGGGACGGCAGCATCGATAAATGCGATCGCTTTTGAGGAAAGTAAAGTCATTGAGTTTAACATGACACATTTGCTAAAATTTAAATAGGATATTAGGATATCCTATGACTTATGTTTTTGTTTAGCAGCTCTCCAAAAAATATTTGTTTTTACCACTTTTCTTATCAAAAATTCATATAAGTTTTGATAACTTAACCAAGTATATAATCATTAATTTTTAACGTATCGATGATGTAGGGATGCCACTAAATCTTGTTGCATCCAGACAGACACTCCTGGAGGTACTGCGAGACTCTGAAACCGAATTTTTTACCGAATCTGCGCGTGATAACGAAGTAATTTAGTACATCAAACCCAGTTTTTCAACTGCGATGCGTCCGCGACTGATGGAGATAGTTAGGCGGTGCTTTAGTATCTCTGCGGAGAGTCGAACAAGGTTTTCAAGCAATCCCTCGCTGGTCGCGCCAGCCGAGGGCGCAAGCGAATCGCGCCCTATTCCTGAGACGATCGCGTAATATCATCGACGACCGATCGCTCATATTTATTTACAAGTGCCAGCGGGACGCTCGCGATCGTTCAAAAAGCGAGTTAAATCTGCAACAGCGTTCCCAGCGTATAAACGTAAAATACATAAAATGTAATACTTACTCGTATTTTACAGAAAAATCATGCACAGACGAGTTTTCCAGATTGCTATTGTACTTTTCCTCCAAGTCGCCCTAGTTCTAGGTGGATGGGCCCAGCCTGCGGCGGCCCTAACTCCAGAACAGCAGCTATTGAGCGAAGCTTGGCGAGTTGTTAACCGCTCTTATGTGGACGACAAATTCAACAATCACAATTGGTGGTCGATTCGCGAAAAAGCTGTCAAGCAACCGCTCAACGACAGACAGCAGACTTACACGGCGATTCAGGGGATGCTGGCGAATCTCGACGACCCCTTCACTCGACTGCTGAAACCCGAACAGTACCGCAGCTTGCAGGTCAACACTTCCGGAGAATTGACGGGAGTTGGGCTGCAAATTGCGATCGACCCTCAAACAAATACCCTGACAGTGGTGGCTCCTTTGGCCGGCTCACCGGCGGATAAAGCCGGCATCCAACCCCTCGATCGCATTCTGAAAATTGACGGCACTCCCACCTCAGAATTGAGCCTAGACGAAGCAGCAACTCGAATGCGCGGTCGCATCGGCACTCCTGTCACCCTCACCTTGGGACGCGAGGGAAGGGACGCTCCTGAGGAAATTGAGCTAGTGCGCGATCGCATAGCTCTCAATCCGGTTTACGCCGAATTGCAGTCGGGGTCGGAAAATTTGCCGGTGGGCTACATTCGCTTGAGTCAATTCAGCGCTAACGCCACTGAGGAAGTCGCCCACGCGATCGACCGCTTGGAAAAACAAGGAGCCACCGCCTACATTCTCGACTTGCGGAACAACCCGGGCGGACTGTTGCAAGCAGGGATTGAAATTGCCCGCCTGTGGCTCGATTCCGGGACGATCGTCTACACGGTGAACCGACAAGGCATTCTCGGCAGTTTTGAAGCCTCAGGACAGGCCTTGACTGACGATCCGCTGATTGTTTTGGTGAACAAAGGAACTGCCAGTGCTAGCGAAATTTTGGCTGGTGCGCTGCAAGATAACGGCAGAGCTCAACTCGTAGGCGAAAACACTTTTGGCAAAGGGCTGATTCAGTCGCTGTTTGATTTGTCTGACGGTTCCGGCTTAGCCGTGACTGTTGCTAAGTACGAGACACCGAACCATAAAGATATTAACAAGCTGGGGATTGCGCCCGATCGCGTAGTGCCTTTGGAACCCATTGCGCGCGATCGAATTGGCACCGAAGCTGACTTGCAATATCAAGCTGCACTGCAACTGCTGAAAGAAAAAACCGTGATGGCAAAGTCAGCTTAAGGCAAACTTGGAAGTTTTGAGCGTCGCTGCAGGGCGTCAATACACAAATCTCTCTGTGCGCGGTGCCCACCCTACAACTGCTTTCCCTCAAGGTTGCGCCGTTGATTCTTGGGCATCGGGTGCTTGGGGTTCCTGTAAAATCACCGGACGCTGCTGGGGGTCAGCTTGATTGCTTTGCTCTTGCATTACAGTTTTGGCAAGACTGGGGTCAAAGTAGCGGTTAAAGTCCGATCGCGACTGATTTACTCGCCCTTGGGTAAGATTCACTTCTGCTTGGATTTCGTGCAATTTTTCTTGCACGGCCCGGTAGTGAGGCCAAAGCTGAATCAAAGCAGAAGTCGCACACACTGAAAGTACAATGTTGACTGCCAACTTGACTCCTGTTTCGGCCGCCAGCGTTTGGTGAGGGTAGGAACGCTGGCTGCTGCTGCTGCGACGAGGAGTAACCCGAGGGGAGTTTTTTACAGGACGCAGTGGGGTAACGGTCGGTTGAATCGCTTGCATAATTTTTTTTCAAATACCTGAGACTGACGTTTTAGAGTTCAAAAGAGCAAATTCTGAGCTTAACGCACACTCGCCCCCGATCGTCAGGGTGCTGACAGCCAAAATTGTTGAGACCAGGGTGACGCCTGAAGACGGAATTTCCCAACAAAAATGCCTGCCCTTGCAGTATCGTCTTGCTGACCACCCACAATCTACTCCCATGCGGCAGCAATTGTCTGTAATGCGAGAGATTTAACTGCTCAGGCAGGCGTTTGGCGTTTCGCAACTGGTGTCTGGAAACTACTTGTACAGTTCTGTAGACAGCCGGAAAGCCAAGATTCCGGGAATCAAAGCAATTACGAGCGCTACATAGACTTGGGTATCTGTTAAAGACATATTGGGAAAACTCCTTTTCGCGGGCACAAGCTTTCACCAATTTGAGACAAATTGGCGCTTTTGGGAATCATTTGTTACAACTTGCAACACAAATGGTGCGTCCGGGGAGGAGTGGGGGAGCTTCTGCGTGGGGGAAGGGGGGAGTTTGTGAGTATCGGAGGGGGAGAAATTTTCCTTGTTTCCTCGGACTGCTTAGTAGGTAGGCGGGATTAAACCGAATAACGCAACAGTATGTAAATAGGCTTAAGTCAGCCTGTAGAGAGCATTTGGACACTTTACATCGTTTACGTAGTTGCGTTTTAAAGCACCGACTTACTTTCCTTCCGACTTTGTTCTGACGCAGTAGTGCAGAATTACCGCATTAGGTTAAGATAAGTGAAGGTGACACTAATTTTCGACAGAGCCAGTGATTTGCGCTGCGTTCTTCAATTTATAAATCTTAGGTGCACAAAATAGTTAATGCTAGATCAATTTCTCGATGCTTCGCCCAGTTTTGGAGTAGACGCCTTTTTCTTATTGTTGGTTTTGGTGGCTTTGGAGGCTGTACTTTCGGCTGACAACGCGATCGCCCTAGCGTCTATTTCTAAAGGTTTGGAAGATTCCAAGCTACAGCGACAGGCTCTCAACTTCGGTTTGATAATTGCTTTTGTACTGCGAATTTCACTAATTTTAACGGCTACTTGGGTGATCCAATACTGGCAGTTTGAACTGCTGGGAGCACTCTACCTGCTATGGCTAGTTTTCCAGCACTTTTCCTCAGATGCTGACTCTGAAGGAGAACATCACGGACCCAGATTTTCGTCTCTGTGGCAAGCAATTCCAGTCATTGCTCTGACAGATTTAGCATTTTCTTTGGATAGCGTTACTACGGCGATCGCAATTTCTGACGAAACTTGGCTGGTGCTTACCGGCGCCACAATCGGAATTATCACCCTGCGGTTTATGGCCGGATTGTTCATCCGCTGGCTGGACGAATTCGTTCACCTTGAAGATGCTGGCTATGTCACAGTTGGCTTTGTGGGCTTGCGGCTGTTGGTGAAAGTAATTAATGACAATTTAGTTCCGCCGCAGTGGCTGGTAGTTTCGAGTATTGCTCTGATATTTGTTTGGGGATTTTCTAAACGCAATCCTGAATTGCTCGACGATCCAAAATCTTCAAAAGTTGCTCTCAAACAGCCAGATTCTGAACCTGTAACGCGGGAGTCAGAAGGACAAAAGTCCGAAATTTAACATACTTTCATCTAGATGTTGCTGGGAAATATTCTTGTCTTTTGTTGGTGTGGAAAATCGATCGATCTTTTAGTAAAGGTCGATCGATTTTTTTTCCGGTGTTGGGGATCGGCCGTTAGCTTGCTCGGAAATCACGGTAGCTTCTGTAACGATTAAACCGGCTCCGGCTCGCTGAGCGTAATACTTTAATTAGTTCTAATTTACCCAATATTAGGAGAGCCGATCGCACAATCGCCTACATACACCTTATTTTTCGGGATCTAAGGGATATTATTCACGAATTCTACGACGATCGCGCCCCTTGATAACAGAGTGCGATCGTCAGCGATGCCGCAGCCGCCAGCGCAGCTACCGTCCGAATGTGATTCCAGAATGTCCATTTGGCAAGGTAGCTCGCCCATAAACTCCCGCCCTCAGTGCTGCTCGGATCGACCTTCGCCAGCGCTTCGTTGAGCGGCACATTGCACAGGATCGTCACTCCTACTGTACCCGCGAGATACAGCAGGCTGCCGAGGAGCAAGTAAGGATCGCCGAGTTGATGCCACCTTGAGAGCGAGGAGACAGCCAGAAAAATGCAAGCTGCAGCCGTTCCGAGGAACACCCCCATAAACGATGGATTAATCACCGCGATATTGATGGATTGCATGGCGGTAATGCCCAGCGCCGCAGGTTGTCGCGCCAGGGCGTTCATCACGAAGGAAGAGAAGGCGAAGAAGATTCCGGCTATCAGCCCGCAGCCTAGTGCTGAGAATAGTTTCAATGCGAAAAGTGCCTGGTTGGTAATTGCCATAGAGCCTCCTGTGGATTGCTGTCCAACGGCTGAGCTAAGCGGCGCCAGATACGGTATCACAGCCGAGATATCCAGTCTGTTGAATCTTGACGATTCATTGGCACGTCTTCAGATCGACCATACTCGATCGAGATTCTTTTGAGCTATCGCTTTACTTCTGTACATTGTGGTTGTTTTACGGTAAGAAATCGCACGATCTACTCGGATGGTGGAGGTACGATTTCGATACCGTACTTGGGAGCAGTAGTAAGAATTTTGTCAAGGTCTTGAGGGCTCAAGGATGCTCCAAGGGTAATCTCACCATTCACGGCCTTTCCAACTTCGGCAATAAATTTCTCAAAGCCAGCAGGAGTGACCCAAATCAGCAGTTTAGCGGGTGTAGAGGTGGTATTCGTCAATCGGTGAAGCTGGCCTTTCGGTGAATGAAGAAAGGTTCCAGCCGTCGCCACGAAAGTACGATCGTCAAGCTGGAATTCAATCTCTCCGTCTTGAACATAAAATGATTCATTTTCGCGGTTGTGTCGATGGGTCGGCGTACCGCCACCAGGTGCAACAATTACCTCACAAAGCGCATAGGCTTCCCCTGTCTCTTCACCAACTGCCTTGAAGGTATAGAGGTCTTGACCAAAGTAGTAAGAACGACCTTGACCAGGTTCAACAAAAAGTCCGTTTTGATGAATAGTCATTTGTTAATTGCTAAAGCGAAGTGTTAGCTGGCTGGCAATGGCTTTTTGTGGAACATTCTTTACGAAGTCAGACTTCTCTCAATACGCCGATCGGGTATCAGCCACATTATTGCAACTAAAACATAGAGCATGAAAGCCAACCATGAGTTGACAAAGGAAAGCAGGATTGCTACGGCATAAATCACCACTGATACCTTCCCCTTAAAGTCTCGCCCAAGTGCAATTGCCAAAGTGGAATCTTTACCGTGGTGAGAAATAAGGACACGAGTAAGAATGAAGTAAGCGATCGCAGCCAACAACAGCACAGTGCCATAAAGCGCAACTGGCCAGGCCGCGAAGTTGTTCTCGCCTGTCCAGCCAGTGACAAAGGGAATGAGTGACAACCAGAACAGCAGATGCAGATTAGCCCACAAAACATTACCATTGACGTGCCGAGCCGCCTGTAACAAGTGATGGTGGTTGTTCCAGTAGATACCCAGATAAATAAAACTGAGTACATAGCTCAGAAATACTGGAACTAGCGGACGCAGCGCAGCTAAATCTGTTTCATGGGGCACCTTCAATTCCAGCACCATAATGGTGATGAGAATGGCGATTACACCATCGCTGAATGCTTCTAACCTACCTTTACCCATATTTGTACATCCTCCTTTTCTGCTGGCGCTGGCGATCGCTTCTAATTCCAACAATAATTTAGCATAAGGTCGGTTGCAGTGATGTGTTATACCGATAGGCGATCGCTGGCACTTACCAACAAAGCCAACCATTTTGCTTGCCTAATCTCGGTTGAAAACAGATAACCTTAACGGACTTTTCGCTGATCTGTTTAAGCAGTCGATCGGCACGACTTCTTATAAATACCCGATCGCGCAACGGGTAAAACGGGAGAAGCAGTTGTTGAAATAAAAAGAGCGATCGATTAAGGAAGCGCGATCGCGGTTATTTGACATAAATAGTTTGAGCAGTAGAGAGAATTTCTTGACGGCGAATCCAGTTGGAACTGCGCTCGATCGCCCGTTTACTGATTAGATCGACTCGTCTACTTAGCAGTGCTTCGAGTTCTTCCTGCATTTGGGCGCGATCGAGTAGATGCCAGTTTGCTGTGGGGGCAAAAGCAACGCCGGATATCGATGTCGCTGTCTGCATGAAAGTCGTCGCGAAGGATTGAACCAAAGAGGGAGAGTTCGATGATTTGCCACTGTTGGCAGAATTTGGTGATTTGGTCAATTGGTAGGGCGAGATCGGTTTTCATTCAGCCTCCTTAGGATCGTCAATTAAATAATTTCCCTTTTTTCTTGTGGGATGGGCGTCCCACCCGCCCAGAAAGGACGGGCGGGACGCCCATCCCACAACAAACAGGAAAAGTGGATTTTAT
>JAICRN010000512.1 GCA_025937335.1 Microcoleus sp. TY_ISSM_2_bin.22 | reverse complement strand
CGGGACCCGTAATTGTAATCTCGTCGGCAACAATACTCCCCTTCGCCTCCACTTTCAGCGAAACACCAGTATAATCTCCAAAAAACACATCTCCTTCCGAACTGATAATCGGGTCAAATAAACTCACAAAATTTCCCGGCATTCCCGACAGATTCCGCACCGAAAAATTGCTCCCCGAAACAAAGTGAGAATCCCCCGAAATAACACCGTTGCTAACCAAACTCAAATTCCCGCCGCTTTGGAATTGTGCCGGAAGAGACAAGCCGCCGATCGCGTTTTGAGTAAGAATATCAATAGTGCGATCGCCCTGAATGTATAAATTCCCCCCAGCCTGCGCCAAAAAAGGATTCTGGGCGCTGTCCCTGACCCGCACCGCATCCCGGCCCAGCAAACTCAAATCCCCCGTAGTTTGCAGCCTAGCGCCCGCTAACGTGAGATTTTCCGCAGCCCATAAATTCGCACCTCCCGCATTCAACTGCGGCAGCCCAGACACATTAGCAGCAATCGCCACATCCCCAGAATTCACCTGCAAACCAGAAGCCACAAGCCTCACAGAACCGTCATCCGCAACCGCAACACCTGCCGCCTGATTTTGCCCAGTACCTGTCAGCAACTGCGGCAGAGAAACAGGATTTAAAGTCTGTTGAAAATTGCCAAAATTTCCGCCCGTTGCTATTTCCAAACTCAACAAATGCCCCGGTTGACTAATGCGTAAAACACTATCTCCCCCAACAGCAGCAACAGTAATTTGCCCGCCCGCAGCCGACAACTGCCCGGTACTAACAACCGTACCGCCAAGCAAAGCCAAATTTTGCCCCGGTGTCACAGCCAAATTGCCAGCATTAACAATACTTCCGGGTACACCCGCACTAAAATAAAAACCATTTGGCGTACCAACTAAGGCGCTAAAATTATTTGTACCCGCAGCATTAAACCAATTTGAACCAAAACCGACACCAGTAGCAGTAGTTGCAGTAAAAGCCGCCGGCACATTCAAACTCGCGTTCGGGCCAAACACAATCCCCGCAGGATTAATTAGAAACAGATTAGAATTGCCGCCCGTGACAGTAATTAAACCGTTAATTACCGAAGCGTCCCCGCCAGAAATTCGAGCTAATATATTCTGAATAGCTGAATTAGTCAGAAAATTAGCAATTTGACCTTCATTCAAGCCGAACTGCCCAAAACTGTGAAAAAGATTCGCGCCGTCTCCCGACAAACTACCGCCGTTGATATCATAGCGGTTGCCGCTGGGGGTGACAACAGTACCCGTACCGTCAGCAGCAGGGACTATCGGCTGTGCTTGCGCGAAAGTATTAAAAATTAACAAAGAAAACGGACAAATAAATAGCGCAACCTTTTTAATCTTTAAGTTGGCATTTTTCATAGCAGTAAGTAAAACTATCGCAATTGCCTTAATTATCGCACTTGCAAACAACTTACCTCTAAATAACAAATTAATTCCCTCATGACAACTCCCAAAATCAAAAGCCTCTACACAGACGGCGCTTGTTCTGGCAACCCGGGCCCTGGCGGCTGGGGTGCAGTAGTTTGTTTCGCCGACGGCAACTGTCACGAACTCGGGGGTGGAGACCCCCAAACCACTAACAACCGCATGGAAATGCAGGCGGCAGTCGCTGCGCTGGAATTTTTTGCCCGTTCCGGTCAAACCGAACCAGTCACCGTTTACACCGACAGCGAATACGTTAAAAACGGCATCACCAAATGGATTCAAGGCTGGAAAAATAAAGGCTGGAAAACTTCAACGGGCAAAGAAGTTGTCAACCAAGACCTCTGGCATCTGCTAGACAAGCTGAATTCCCGGCAAATCAAGTGGGAACACGTCCGCGGCCACTCCGGCAACTTCTACAATGACAGATGCGATGAAATCGCCCGCAGCTTCTCGCACAATCTCACTCCCGAACTGCAACAGCACAAACCAACGGGAGACGAGGCCGGGGCGGGGACGGGGGCACCGCCCCTACACTTTGACAACACAATTGTTTGGGAAGAAACGGACACAACTGGTAACAAAACGATAGAATCCTATGTCATAACTTCTGACCTTCCGATCTCCAACTCTACCATGATGGATTCAACTGCCGATACCCTGGAGAACTTGCCCCGCGAGGTGAGGGTTCAGGACCTCCGCAATCTGATCGAAACGTTGCACATCGCCGACGAGGTTGCGACGAAAGGCTACTTGATTACCAGTTCTGAACTGGCTGATTTGATGGATGTAAATGCCAGCGCTGTCACCAGTCGCGGAGACAATTGGGTGTGGCGAAATTGGGTAGTTTCGCGGGTGCGCCGCGAAGGCAACCAAATTCTCTGGCAATTAGAGAGAATCGACCACGTTAGTACAACTGATTAGTGGTTGGTCATGAGTTATTGGTTGATTAATAACTGATGACTAATGACTGTCTCAAAGCAAGATTTGGCAAAATTCCGTAGGGACACAACATTGTTGTGTCCTTTTAGCCATCTGTTTACTAAACAAACTAAGCTGTAGTGCATTTAAATTACATATTGTCTGTTCCCCGTTTCCCGTTCCCTGTTCCCTTTCACCCTATTTAAATGCACAACAGCTTACTTAACATAAGTCCCAGTTAAAAGAAAGAATCCAACTGTCTGTAAGCCCGTGCTCTGAACCCTCATAAAATCAGTGATTTCCCATCGAAAATCTCAAATCGAAAATAGCATGAGTCCCAGCTTGCGAACAGTCATTGCTACCAGATATGTCACTCCCTTGCGGGAGGGCGGCTCGCTACCGGCGATCGTCGAAGCAGATGATGATGGTATGTACGTGCTCAAATTTCGCGGTGCGGGCCAGGGAGCAAAATCTCTGATCGCCGAGCTAGTGGCGGGAGAGATTGCTCGCGCTTCCGGGCTCCGAGTCCCCGAACTCGTCTTTGTTGAACTCGATCCCGAACTGGCTCGGACTGAGCCTGACCCGGAAATTCAAGATTTGATCCGAGCAAGTGCTGGCCTCAACCTCGCCCTCGACTATCTCCCGGGTTCGATCACCTTTGACCCGATAGCGGGGAAGTCCGAGGCGGATTTGGCCTCAGAAATCGTCTGGTTCGATGCTTTTGTGACCAACATCGATCGCACGCCGCGCAATGCAAATATGCTGGTATGGCACCGCCGGCTTTGGCTGATCGATCACGGTGCGGCCCTCTACTTCCACCACACCTGGAAAGATTATCTCTCGCGCAGCCGCGATCGTTTCCCCCCAATCAAAGACCACGTTCTGCTGCGTTTTGCCAGCACGCTGGAAGCGGCAAATTCAAAGATGACTCAAAGGCTAACGCCGGACATCATTCGCAACATCGTTAAACTAATTCCTGATACTTGGCTGGTGGGAAATTCTCCTTTCAGCGATAGCAACCAACATCGGGATGCTTATATCGAGTACCTGCTAAATCGGCTAGAATCACCACATATTTTTTTGGAGGAAGCGATTAGTGCCCGATCGATTTCTTTATGATTACGCCATTATCCGCGTCGTTCCCAAAGTCGATCGCGAGGAGTTTATCAACGTCGGGGCGATCGTTTCCTGCGGTACGAAAAAATTCCTCGAAGCCCGTATCGAAATTGACGAACAGCGCTTGATGGCGATCGACTCAACGTTGGATCTGGAAATGATTCGCAACCACCTAGCAGTCATTCCCATCATTTGTGCAGGCGGCAAGGAATCTGGCGCGATCGGTCAACTTCCCCAAAGAGAGCGCTTTCACTGGCTCGTAGCACCCCGCAGCACGATCGTTCAGACATCGCGGGTACACACTGGTTTTTGCCAGAGTCTACCGGGTGCGATCGAACACTTGCTCGATACAATGGTGCGATCGTCTTGCCGAAAACCATCTGTAAAGGCTCAGTTGCTAGCGGTTAGAAATGACACTCACGAGATGCGATCGCACTCTAGTTAGCGTTAGCTTGTCGGTTATATCTGATATCTTGCACCATTGTCAAGAACGGGCTCTCCGGCCCGTTCCACAAAGAATGATTTTTCTTGTGGAACAGGCATCTTGCCTGTTCCTAAACAAGTAATTGATAATGGTAAAATATCTCAGTTAGATGCTACTTTGAGCTTGGTGGGCGATCTATCCATTTCGGAAAACACTCAGAATAGAAGCATCCTCAAGCTGTTTTAGCTAAAAATGAGAACGCCAGAAGAGTCTTGATAGATGATAACTTTTCTAAAGTCTTAGCAGCAGTTTCGCAAGGTAGAAAGATGATGCAAATTGAACCGACAAATATGACTTTCCCTCTCTGGGGTTTAACAATTTTCATCCTGTGGACGATCGCGGTTGTTATCCTGCTGCTAACAGTCAGGATTCGGCATCTATCTGCGGGCGGATCTGTAAAAGATTTCGGCACACAAAACGACGACAGCTTGCTTTGGCGACTATTTCGAGTACAATCCAACTTGATAGAAAACCTGCCTTTGTATTTGGGAGTTGTTTT
>JAICRN010000786.1 GCA_025937335.1 Microcoleus sp. TY_ISSM_2_bin.22 | reverse complement strand
AATTTCCGGCAAAAACTTCCTTGTGATCGCGCACGTCGCCGTGACGCTGATACCACACTGCTAAATGACCGTAAAAAATTGGGTCTAATTCGACAATTAACTTGTGAATTTCTGCCACCTTTTCCAGTTGACGGTGAGGAGTGGTGAGCAGACTGTTGAGCATTTCCAAACGCAAATCGCGTTCTGCTGCATTCATATTCATCGGTGCTACCTCCCTTTAAGATTTTGGATTTGAGAAACATTCAAAATCAGCGGTTGGCAGTTGTTGCACGCTAGCGAGTGAATTTAAAAAATCACCGCGCAAGTTTGGGGAGCTTTTTTGGGTAAACCTAAATAGGGTTTGTATGTAAGCTCTCGCGATTAGGGCGCGGCAAAAACTGCTATTGAAAATTATTTGAGGGAAACTGTTTCTAGTTCAAGGGATCTCAAGTCTGGTTCAACCCAATTAATCCGAGCTTCCCAGGACATCAGGCGATCGCGGGTGTAATAGCGAAATGGTAAAGTGCGTGAAGCGGAGCTATCCCGTAGGGAATCGGCATATTTTGCAATCAAACCGTTAGCCAGATGTACGATCGAGCGATTTTGGCTTTCATCGGCGAGATACCGGCAAATAGTTCGCACCCAAAACAGCGTTAGTGTTTCGTGATACCCGCTGTTTGTTGTGGTTTCAATTTCTTGAACCGAGTTGTAACGTTTAATGCCATTGCGAATCGCATTTATCGCTTCTTGTTCCGAGTCATAAAACAGATACCACAGAGCAACGGTTAAATGCGCTTGGTGAGTCCATTGACTTCGCGGCAAGCTGCATTCTTGGAAAGCATGAATTAGACTGTCTATCTCGCTGGGCGATCGGTAAATTATAGTGGTAGTTTGCATAATTTAATTCTCCTTCCTCACCACTTTCACATATTTCGTTTGCAATCAGGACTTCAGTCCTTAGTTTTAGCTATTTGTTCCATAATTAACTTAATTTGTTTTTTGTTGCACTGACGTTTGCTCGCAACGTACTTTTCCCGGTTCGCAGAAGATTTATTTGTGTTTATTGCCAAGGGTTCAATATCTGCTAGCTCGAACGCATACCACAAATCATCTATTTTGCGATAATGATGATAAGCATCTACGAATACAAAATCATCTGGCTTCTTTTTAGGTTCTTTCGGAATTATCTTAGCTGCGCAAAGAATTCCAGTCTCAGGATGGACATAAAGTTGCTTGTACCAATAACCAAGAGGAAGAGCTGTATCGTAAAATTCACGATTTTTCCGATAAGGAACCCCATCAATTAACACAGCATTCCGTTCCACATAGCCCCAGACATGAGAGACAATATGTTGGCCGGATAAAGTAGTGATATCGAGAATTTGACACAGTTTGCTGTAAACATCATCCCAATACTGACCTACATGAGATTGCAGCCATTGGTACAGCGGGCCCAGACAATCGGAAAACCATTTTGTCTTGTTTCTAGGCTTAATTAAGTAGGGGCTAAGCAGTCCATCTGTAGTAGCTTCTTCAGTTAGTTTTACCAGAGATGTTTTTTGCCCTTTTACCTTTCTTGAGCTGATTCTCAACCCTCCACGAGGCCGCTCAATGACATTTTCAGCTAAGCGATGTTCGCTCATAAGTCAACTTTTACTAAAATACTAAATCAGCTTTAAAAAACCCTTGTGTACTCGGTTAAAACCGCTCAACACTCAAACAAAATCCCTCTATAAGAGACTAAGAAAAGAGATATTGAAACTGGATTTGATATGAGATGTTCCGCGCAAGTTAGCAAAGCGTTTTGACAGCCCGAATGCTCTACCCCTGAGCTACAGTCCCTTAAGCGGGACTGGCAGGATTTGAACCTGCGACCAATCGATTGAATTGTGTGTATGCGCTTCATCTGTTAGGGCGCGGAACAGATTTTTTTTACAAAACCGGAGAATAATTTTACTTTTTCTTTGTCTT
>JAICRN010000127.1 GCA_025937335.1 Microcoleus sp. TY_ISSM_2_bin.22 | reverse complement strand
CCGATATTTCCGGTTCCACTTTGTTATCTGTACCTTTTTACATCCTGTGGAAAATCCCTTTGTATCTGGGTTTTCTCCTCAAGCGGCAAACTAAATGGGTACGGACAGAACGCGATGTTTAGTATTCGGTATGGTGCGTCAGCCAGATACTTGATCCAAGTCAAAAATCTAGTTTATGACGCACCTTACGATGAATAAACTGATAGGCAAAAAACTATATATTTAGTATTTGTATGGTGCCTCAGCTTGGAAAGTCAGATGGGTTATCTTTGTCAGCAGCAGTAGGCTGTCGTATAGAGACTGAAATCCGTAGGAATTATATTTTGAAGTATTTCTCCAAAGCTAGCCCAATCAACAAGCTGATATCTGATTGCATTTCTGCACTCTAAATAATCCTGTCTAACAATTTTCGTACAACAGACTCAGGAACGTCGCTGGTTATGAGTTCCAGATTATTCGTAGCCGCTGAATCGGAATTTTATTTCGCCAGCGCAACAAATAAAAAAAGTCTGAAGCTGGAAAATTCCAACTTCAGACTTTTACTAACTCCCCGGGTAGGATTTGAACCTACGACCAATCGGTTACACTTATCCCAACGTTTCCGAAGGGGGCGGACTATTTCATCATCCCTACAAATCATGTGTGCGATCTGTCGTCGGATGTCGGGCGCTGTGAGATTTATTGGTTAGGCTCCTCATCTCTAGTCTCTGCACCTTTCCAGCTACTTGCGATCGCAACCGCTGCCTTTCGCCAGACTTGGCTCAAGATTGCCGCCACCCGAAGTGCTGCGGTTTCCTTGAATTCACCCGATTTTTCAGTACCCGTTACCGGATAGAGCTGCTATGTCACTAGGGCTTTTGGTTGATGCCAAAGGCTTGCATTCATTACAGCCGACCGCTCTGCCACTGAGCTACCGAGGATTGGGGGTTTTTGTTACCCACAATTACTAACAATAGCTGAACTTACTCGATTTGGCAAGGCCTTTGATAAACTTTTTTTTTTCATACAGCAAGAGGCTACAGCAAGAGGGTTTCAGCCACTAATGCAGCCCCATTCTTAACTTGGCGAGGCGCTGCTGGGATTCGGGATCGAGGGAATTGGCGAGAAAGCGACTGGAGTTGTGTTTGCGGGATTTGTGCCGGCGCTCGCTGCGGCGGGCGGTGGATTCTACGTCAGCCGCTAGTTGTTCGGCGGACATCCATTCGGCACCGTAGCCGACTACAGTCAATTGCTGCGCTCGGTCTGAGGTGGCGACAATCATGCGACCTTTGCCTTTGACCGATCGCAACTCGTACCGCAAACTAGCACAAGATTTTTCAATATAGGTATCTGCTGTCTGACCGAAGTCAGTGTAGTGCACTGATAAATTTTTAGTAATAATTTCTTTAACGCCGGGAGTATCTCGATAGTGCGCGTCAAACACCAGTCGAGCCTCAAAATCTTGAACGGCGCTGTAGTTAACCAAAACCTCAATTAACTCGCGGCGAGCTGTTTCGAGTTCGTCGCGATCGCGCTTCTCTCGAAGTCGAGGCCAAAGTCCAATTATGTTATAGCCGTCTACAAGTAAAACTGCTTGCGATACATAGGGTGACATGGTTCAAGGCTGAATAGCTCCAGCACATACAGGACATTATTTGCATTGTTTATCAAAGCTTTTGTTGCATTTTATTACAGATTGATGCGTAATTGCTAGCTTCGATCGCAATAATTAAACCCCCCAGAGCCAGCTTTACCTGGGTTTTGGGGGGTTAGATTTGCTCCATCAAACAACCGATAAATTTTCGGGATTATTCTGCTGATTCCAGCGATACAGGCGATGGCTTACGCCCCGCTTCGCTACGTACCACTGTCGGCAGGGATATTTTCTCAACAGCAGGAGTACAACCCAGCCACTGCACCGACAACTGGGCAAACTGCTGCGGAGGGCCGCTCACGCAAAAACGAGTCGGCAGCGCACTACCAGAATTCCGCAGCCCCAAAACCTCCAACTCTCTAGCAGCAGCAGCCACCACCCGCACCGCAGGATCGATCGCAGTCACCCCAGCAGGCAAAAGCGATCGCAGCACCGGAGCCAACAGCGGATAATGAGTGCAGCCGTAAATCAGCGTATCGATGCGCTGCTGAATCAAAGGAGCCAAATATTCGCGAGCCACCTCACAAGTATAAGGGTCGTGAATCCGGTTTTGCTCCACCAGAGGCACAAAAGCCGGACAGCTAACCTGCCACACCCGACAAGAATCGTCCATTTCCAAAATCGCATTTCGATAAGCATTGCTAGCAGCCGTAGCAGGAGTTGCGATGACCCCGATCCGCTTGCCTTGCTGCACCGCAGCCTGCGCCCCCGGCAGAATTACTCCCAGCACCGGAACATCAAATTCAGCCTGCACCATCTCCATCGCCAAAGCAGAACTGGTGTTGCAGGCCATAATCACCATTTTCACATCCTGTTCCACCAACCAGGTCATAATTTCGCGGACAAACTCCACAATTTCCGACGCTGCGCGAGTGCCGTAAGGCAGCCTTGCCGTATCTCCAAAATAAAGTATCGATTCGTTGGGCAATTGTCGGTACAACTGGGTCAAAACAGTCAAACCCCCCACGCCGCTGTCAAAAATACCGATTCTTTGTTGTCCAGAGTCTGTTGTCATTTGTTAATTGTCAATAGTCGGTTGTCACTTGGCATTGGGCAGTGGTTTGTTGGCAGCGGCCAGTTGTCAGTTGCTAGCAATCACAAATAACAAATAACCAATTACCCATTACCAATTACCCATTACCAATCCCTGCGGCAATATATTATCTTTGTTGAAGATAAAGCAAAATGCCGCGAGCGATCGAAGCCGCCATTTGACTGCGGTAAGCTGGGTCAGAAAGCCTAGCAGCATCCTCAGCACCCGTTACAAAACCCACCTCCAGCAAAACAGAAGGCATAGAAGTCTTCCTCAAAACATAAAATCTCGCCTGCCGCACCCGGCGGTCAGTCGCCCCCGTTCCCTGCAAAATACTGCCGTGAATCACCCGGGCCAAATCTTCCCCGTTATTGAAATAATAAGTTTCAATGCCGCTAATATCCGGCCTGCTCATATTAATCGCATTAGCGTGAATGCTGACAAATAAAGTAGCATTCACCCGTTCCGCCAAAGAAACTCTCGGTTCCAGGTCGATTTCGCTGTCGTCAGTCCGAGTCATTACCGCCTGCACTCCCTGCTGTTCCAGCAGCCTCGCCACCTGAAACGAGATATCCAAAACAATCTCCTTCTCCTGAATGCCTTGAATCCCGACTGCCCCGGAATCGCGGCCACCGTGGCCCGGATCGATCGCCACCACAGCCCGGCGGTTAGAAGCTGGGGGAAAATCGCCGGTTCCGACACTGCTTCTCGGCAAAGGTTGCAGGCTGGGACTGCGAGTCACAGACGGCTGCGCGCTAGCACTCGATCGCAACTGCAAAGACAGCAACTGCGGACTCGGCCTCGTCACCCTGCCTACCTGTACCCCCGATCGCGGCTGCACCCAAATCACCACAGTCTCCGCGTCTTCTTGGCTGGCAGTAAACGATACAGGACTGTTGGCATCGAGCTGAGGAATTTGCCCCGCCAGGGAACTAGAGGCGATCCTGATCCAGTAAGCTCTCGACGCCTGATCCCACCCGCTGGTATAGGAGACTTGGCGGTCAGTTCTCACCACCAGTTGCGTGCCGTTACTGGCTAAATCAATTGACTGAACTCTTGCCAAACTACCTTGTGCTGGTCTCGCCGGAGGATCTACAGCCAGGCGGCGGGAAACCGACGGCTGTCTTACACTTCCAGGCAATAGCACAACCCCGCCCAAATTGCTTACAGACGCCCGCCACTGAGCATTAGAATTCTTCATCCGCAAAGTCACGCGGGTAACGGGCGGGTCTGTTGGCAGTTGCCGGACTTCAATCTTGTCAACCCCGTGCTTGCCGTTCGTTTGAGGCTGTTGGCTGCTCAGGCCCGGAGCTAAAGTAGCTCCTTCAATATCGAGGGTGGCAATGTCCCCGGCCCGACTTTGTTGAAAATTAATTTGGGGCCTGCCGCCCGCCGTCCCGACTAAAAAACCGTCCGCCGTCACCTGAACGTTCTGAACTACAGTCGCCTCTGCCGACTGAGCTTGGCCTGCTGAAGGTTCAACCGATAACCTTTCTCCCCCAGGCTCTGAAATCGAATTTTCCGTTCCTCCCCGCACCGGCGTTGGCAAATCCACCGTCCACTCGCTCGCAGAAATCCCCCGGAATTTTACTTGTTCAGGGTCTAGAGTAAACCCGTCTCTGATCTCGACCACAATTCTGGTGGTATCGTTGTCAAACTGCCCTACCCGTACCGATTCGATCGCCCCTGAGAGCGGTTTGCTGACCGACGGACGACCCAGACTCGTCCCCGGCAAGTCGATTACCAACCGCGTCGGGTTGAAAATCAGTTGAGCCTTGGGTTGTACTCCCCCGTCTGTTGTAATGTAAAGCCGGTTCTCTGAAGCATCAAACCGCCAAGATTGCAGTCTAGCTGCTTCGGCGGCTCCGGCGAGCAAAAATACACTTAAGAAACTCGGTAGTAGCCAGTGGAATTTCACGACAGTTTTTTCCTCGTTTGCGTTACTGCCAAAAGCTGGAAGGGCGCTGCTTGCCCGATCGGCTTTCAGCAGTTAGCCGCCAGCAGACCGGGGGCTGGGAGCCGTCAGTTGTTGGCTAAATTGACTTTTTTATGCGTTAACAGGCTCCGAAATGCCTGATTGTGGCATTTTTGAACTTTCCCGTATAGTTGGGGGCGATCGGTTGTAAGCTGACTGAAAGATTTTTGGCACAAGGTAAGGTATTTATTTTTAGGAGCAAGAAACAAGGTGTTTCTTGAAGCTAGAAGGTACAAGTTAGAATCTCGAATTTTACCGTTTTTCAAGAGAGGGGTTTCATAGCTCTTTAATATTCGCTAAGCTTGTTGCGGCAACGGTTATAATAATCCGCTTTACATTTGCGTTTTGTTCTAACTTTTCCTAAACTACCTCGATAACTCAACAACTTACCTCGGGAACAATCCGGATTTCTAAGATTTAGGTAACTTTTCAATGCCGCCAAATTTTAGTCCCAGATAAAATGGCATTTTATTTGGGAAAACCCTTTTTGCTGACAGCTTGACAGTTAAATACAACTACATAGCGCCCCTGCTCTCTTTTTTCCGGGATTTTTTAGTCAGGCATTTTCGGTGCTGCTTAAAACTTAGTTGGGCCATCGCGATCGCGCCCGCCAATTTGACACTATGATAGCTAGTCCATGTTTTCAGCAGTAACCGGAGAGTTTTGTGTGTTACTTGGGCGCGTAATGCTTTGTCATTTACACTCTTTTTGAGTGCACGATCGACAGCCAGAGCATTGGTTGGTTGACCTGAGAAAAAGTTTTGACCGTCGGTAGATCTAGTTATGGCAGTTGGAGAGTTTTTTCGATCGCCAAGACAATCGATCGGCTGCTGGGTAAAACCTGTGATTTGGTTTGATGACTTGCCTTTCGACTAACTGCATAACAGGGATGTGTACTACCAGTTAGAGAAGATACACTATCTTGGTGATTGTGTCAATCTCTGACTTTCTCAAAACAGCAACCATCAATAACAGTAGATAGATGACATCACAGAAAGACGGAGACTTACTTTCCACTAGGAGTCGCCCACAGCAAAAAAGTTGTTTTGGTTAGTTCAAGCCTCCAGATAGCGGTTTTGGAGTCAATCTCGAACCTCAAATCGACTGACTCTCAAGAGAGGGAATTTTTGTCATATAGCAACCGCCCTGACGGTTAGGACATTCTTAATTCCTGAAACACAAGCGGTCGATTGCGCCTTCCCCCGGACTTCTTTTTACCCGGTCAGCTTCGCCGCTACAGCCTTCAACATCTGCTATACCGTACCGCTGGGTGCGATCGAGTTCTAGCAACTTTATTTTTGAGCCGGATCGATACCCGCAAGTTATTTTTTTGCATTAGCAACGCACCGCCCTGTGTCTAATCAACAGCGCTGCAATTTGCTCTTGCCCGCAGGTACAAAATTCCGCTTCATCCAGTTCAAAATTGCTTGATTTACTTGTTCGGGGCATTCATCCTGGGGACAGTGACCCGCATTATCTAATTCAACTAGCTCTACATAATTGGGATTGCATTCGACAAATTGGTGGGGTCGGGCGAACCGAGGGGGAACCATCCGGTCTTGTTTGCCCCAAATTAACAGCATCGGGATTGTTAAATTTCGCATTACTGTCTTGACACTGGGGCAAAACTGTGAACTGCCTACAGCTTTAAATAAAGCGCAGAAGGCGCGGGCCGCTCCCCGATCGCCTGCAGGCCCTGCTAGAATTTCTACTAATTCGTCGGTGACAGCTTCGGGGTTGGAGTAGGCAAAGCCAACCCAGCGGCGGACAAAGGAAGGCTTGCGGGCAAAATAAAACAAAGGCCTGAGTAAGATCGGGGAAACAAACAAACTTTCTACAGCTTCGATCGCCGGGAGCAGCCATCCGGGCACCGCCTCGGCTCGCACAGAGGGGTCTGGGAGGCTAATCATCACCGTGCCGGCCACCATGTCCGGGTGAGCCGCCGCTGCTGCCAGACAAATCAGCGAGCCGATCGAGTTTCCTGCCAAGACTACCGGCTCTCTGATAAAAGTCTGCCAAAAATCATAAACTTGATCTACCCACAAAGACACCGAGTAGTTGACCGGAGCTTTTTGGGAAGCGCCAAACCCCAACAAATCTAAGGCGTAAACCGTGTGGTTTTCGGCAAGGAAAGCGAGATTTTGCCGCCAGTGGCCGATAGAAGCTCCAAACCCGTGCAGTAAAATAATCGGCTTTCCCGATGCGGCCGGGGCAATTGCCTCGGCTGCAGAATCTTGAAATTTAATCGGCACCTGATGGGCAGCCCTATCAGGCCGCAAATAACTGTAGCGAGTTTGCCAACCCCGCCACACCCAGTCTCGTTGAGTTCCCACCCGTTGGTGCCACAGCAGAGAATTTGTCAATTGTGCCTCAGCTCGCAACATAAATTTACACTTGCTTATACATATTCTACAAGGCAAATCAGGTGACTTGGGGGACTTGCCAGACCGGGCTTGATGGGGTAGGAAAAGCCTTTTTACCTCATCGTTAACCTGTTACCGTGAATTTTGGACGGTTTTGCGATTAATTTGGCAAGGGGGCGGGCGATCGTGTGTGAAGTTAAAATAAAACTAGGCAGAAACTCAGCCAGACTGAGTAGAATAGCAAGTATTGTAAGACTTCATTTACGATCGTCCAAATATTCCCCAAAGATGAATCTGAGGGGAGAGAGGGCGCGGTACTACGTCCGGTAAGGGTAACATCTTACAAAACAGTTCGATCGTCCAACTGAAATATTGGCCCTTCAAAGCTGTAACTATCAAGAAGCTTCGCTATTAAACTACTGCTTGTAAAACCATTCATGCCTGTGATTGAAAGAAGACAAAATCGCAATCTACCTCAGATCAACGAAAACATTCGATACCCCAAAATCCGGGTAATCGATACCGACGGCGCGCAACTAGGCATATTGACGCCTGCAGAAGCGCTGCGCCTGGCAGAAGAAAAAGAACTCGACCTGGTACTTGTCAGCGACAAAGCTGACCCGCCCGTATGCCGGGTAATGGACTACGGGAAGTACAAATTCGAGCAGGAAAAGAAAGCGCGAGAAGCAAAACGGAAGCAGCACACTGCCGACGTGAAGGAAGTGAAGATGCGCTACAAAATTGAAGAACACGACTACCAAGTGCGCCTCAAACTAGCAGACCGCTTTATCAAATCTGGGGACAAAGTAAAAGCCACGATCATGTTCAGAGGTCGGGAAATCCAACACAGCAACCTAGCAGAGGACTTGCTCAAGCGCATGGCCACAGATTTGCAGGAAATCGCAGAAGTGCAGCAAGCCCCGAAAAAAGAAGGACGGAGTATGATGATGCTGCTGTCGCCCAAGAAAGTATAAAAAGATAGTCATTAGTCATAAGTCATCAGTCAATAGTAATAGACTGGTGACGGTGGACTAATGACCCCGCCCAAAAACGGATAGAAGTTTCCGACTTTTGTCGTGGAGGGCAAAAAATTGTAGACCCTAGTTCGATCTCCCAGATTCGTCTGTGGAGTAAATCTCAAATCTCAAATCTAAAATCGACCGACTGGCGATCGCTCGCCTGCCGGAGATTCGGTGAAAGGTTACCACAAATGGGGATATTAACGCACTCTTAAGCATGGAAAATTTTCAAATCAGCGCTTGGGCGGGAGCAGGACAAAGAGTGCTACGGTCGCTTAACTTGCGATCGGAAGAAGTAGAGCGAACCGTACTGATGTTCCTCGTCTACACTCTAACCTCCGTCGGGCTGATCTGGCTGGAACTCAGCACAGTAGGTCTGTTTTTAGACGAGTACGGTGCAGACAAAATGCCCTTTATCTACATAGCCAGCGCCTTTATCGGTTCTGGGTTGGGATTTGTCTACTCGTGGCTGCAAAAAATCCTGCCGCTGAGGCGCACCGTCGTAGTTGTTCTGGGAATGATGTCGGTACCGTTATTTTTGTTTCGATTCGGCATCGGCTACGAAAATACTAAGATAGCTGGCATCAGCATTGCTTTTATTACTATTTTTTTGATGTGGCTGTGGGTGGAAGCTTGCTACGTCCTCAACGACCTCAACACTTCCATCACTTCCAACCAACTGTTTAACATTAGAGAAATCAAGCGCACCTATCCGCTAGTCAGCAGCGGCTATCTAGTGGCTGGAGTAGTCAGCGGATTTTCTCTGCCTGTTTTGCTGTACTTAGTCGGACTCAAAAACGTTACCCTGATATCGGGGTTGATGGTGGCGACAGGCTCGGTGCTGCTCTACTACCTCACGGAAAAATACAGCCAAGCATTCCCGGAAACGGCTCACTGGACGGATGACGACGAAGACGACCAAGAAGAATTTACCGCCCGCAAAGTTACAGGCCCCCTCCAAAAATACGCCGTACCTCTAGTCAGTTTCTTCATCCTCGCAGAAGTCGTCTACGTGCTGGTAGATTTCCAATTCTACAGCCAGTTAGAATACCAAAACCCGGAAGACGGAGCTAGCTGGATCGCTAGCTTCCTGGGCATTTACGAAGGCATACAAGGCCTGTTTCAAGTGGCGACTCAGTGGTTCGCTTCGAGCCGGTTGGTAGAAAGAATCGGTGTATTCGTGACGGCGATGATTTTGCCGGCGGGTCTCGCGATACTCGGGGTGCTGACCATAGGAGCATCCCTCGGCCAGCTAGTATCTGTGTTCATCGGACTGATACTGCTGAGATTTTTAGACGAACTGCTGCACTACACGCTGTTGGAAACCGTTAGCCCGGTTTTATTTCAACCGATTCCAGACAATATTCGATCGGGCATTCAAACTCTGGTCAACGGTGTAGGCGAGCCTTTGTCCTGCGGAGCTACAGGGGTCGGCATCCTGATTATGCTGTGGGTGACAGAGAAGATACTCCCCCAGCAAGAGGAAAAGACATTTCACGACCAGCAAAGCTTGATATTTATTGGCGCGATCGTCATATTAGCGCTGTTGTGGGTGTTTGTGGTCTGGCTGATCCGGTCTCAATACGTGGGTTTGTTGGTCAAAAGTGCGGAGCGGGGGCGCTTGGGCGTCACTGACGTTGACCTCAAAGCTCTCAAGCGCGCAGTGGTGGAAACTCTGGAACAGCCGGGGGGCGAAGATGAAAAGCGCTCTTGCATTGAACTCCTGACGCAAATTGACCCCAAAAATGTCGGAGAAGTTCTGGCCCCTCTCCTCGATTCGCTGCCGGCTGTTTTGCAGCGCCAGAGCTTGGAAACTATGCTGCAACACCCGAGCCCCGCATATTTAGATGCTGTCCGCGCGCTTTCGCGGCAATCCTTGCCCCCCGAGGTGCTGGCCTTGGCTTTGCGCTACATCTGGCTGACGGAAGCTGAACCGAATATCGACAGCTTGCGGCCTTACTTGCAGCCGACGGTCGATCCGGTAGTGCGGGGTACGGCGGCTGCTTTAATTATGAGAAGGGGCGATCGCCAGCAAAAGGCAGAGGCTACTAATACGCTGCGGCAAATGCTGACGCACAAGCAAGAGCGGGAACGTGTTATGGGGACGCGGGCTCTGGGAGAAGCTGATTATTTGCAAGGACTGCGGCTGCACATCCCCAATCTGTTGCAAGATGAATCTCTGCGAGTGCGCCGCGCTCTGTTAGACGTGATTTCGTCCACTCATTCGGAAGAATATTATCCTTCGCTGCTGCGCGGACTCGGTTACAAATCGACTAGAGAAGCGGCTTTGCAGGCTATAGTCAAGCTTCACAACGATGCGATTCCTTTGCTCGTGCATTTGGCTGAGGACATCCACAAGTCGGATTTGATCAGGTTGCAAGCTTGGACGGCTCTGGGTGAAATGGGAACCGAAGAAGGCTTGAATCAGTTAGTGCAACAGCTGATGACCAGCTGGGGCACAGCCCGTCGTAACATTCTCCGTATCCTGCTG
>JAICRN010000432.1 GCA_025937335.1 Microcoleus sp. TY_ISSM_2_bin.22 | reverse complement strand
TTGGGTACTGCTGCTGGGACTTTGGGAACGACGGACTTTGTATTCACAGGTTCGATCGCATCTTCTGGGTCTGGTACTTCTACCAACTCTGGTAGCGTTGCCGATTTAACTGCTGCTGGAAATACTTTCCCGACGGCATTTAACAATTTCGGTTCAGGTGCTGGCGGTTACAACTTCACCACGCCTGTGTTGTTTACCGGCAATGACAGTGCTAACAGCGTCACTGGTACTCAGTTTGCTGACTTCATGAGCGGCGGTTCTGGTGCCGACATTTTCGACGGCGGTTTGGGTAACGACAGCATTTCCGGCGACGATGGTAATGACAGCCTCTTCGGCGGTGGCGGTAGCGATACTCTCAACGGCGGCATCGGGAATGACACTTTAATCGGTGGTTTGGGAACCAATGTTCTCAACGGCGGTGCTGGTTTGGACGTGTTTGTGTTCGGCGGAACTACTGCTGGCGGCGGGGATTTAATTACCAATTACAGCATTGCTGATGATGTAATTAACCTCGACAAAACTGGTTTTGCAGCGTTTACAACCGGATCTGGACCTTTGGGTTCGAGTTTCTACGCTTACAGCAGCACAGTTGGTGTAACTGCGCTCGAAACAACTTTAACCGGGCCGTCGATCATGGCTATCTACGACAGTTTGTCTGCATCTACTAAACTGTATTACGATAGCAACGGTTCTACTGTTGGCGGTAACAGTTTGTTTGCAACTGTCGATGTCAATTTGGGAGTTTCCGGTAATTCTGAATTGTTCTTGTTCTAAACGGCAAGAATTCTAATCGGGATATCGGCGGTACGGGGGACAGGGCTATGCCCTCTCCCTACAAAACAAAACAAGGACAGGGCTATACCCTGTCCTTGTTTTGTTTCTAAACCAGTCCTTATTTTGTTTCTAGCCGCTGCCGCCATTTGCTGCTAATAACATCTATCACTGTGACTACAACTAACAGCACTAACATCATGGTTGTTGCCTTGTTGTATTCAAAAGCTCTGATATAATTCACCAATTCAAAGCCAATTCCACCTGCGCCGACCACTCCCAACACCGAAGCCGCCCGAATGTTATACTCAAACATCCACAGCGTATAACCCAATGCTAGCGGCAATACTTGCGGGAAAATGCCGTATTGGGCAACTTGCAGCCAAGATGCACCTATGACTTTTAAAGATTCGACCGATCGCGCTTCTACTGATTCGATGGCCTCCTGATAAAATTTAGCCAGATAGCCGATAGTATAAATTGCCAGGGCTAAAGTACCTGCCGGCGCGCCCAAACCCGTCGCCGATACAAACAGCAATCCCAGCACAATTGAAGGAACAGAACGCACCGCATTTTGCACCAAATTTGCCAGCCATTGCAGCCACCTTGGTGCTATGTTGTGGGCGCTGCAAATAGCAACTGGCACGGAAATAACTGCCCCGATTGTCGTTCCCCAAAGCGACATTTGAATTGTCTCGATCAAAGCTTTAATTGCTACATCAATAATTTCGAGATTCGGCGGCCACAAGCGCGAGATAAAATCGGTCATGTAAGGCCAACTGCCGGCCAGGGTTGTTGCATCAATTTCTAGTCCTCGCAGGGCCCAACCGTAAATTACAATTAAGCCTGCTGCTATACCCAGATTTTTGATCCAGCCGTAGTTTTTTGAGAAATTATCTAATTTTTTTGCGGTCATCTGCGTTGATTTTGAGATTTATGTATAGAGATGTTTTTTGTTTGGTGAAGGGGCTTTTTTTAACGAACCGCTTCGAGGCGCGTCAGCGCTAGGAGACGAAGGAAGATAAGAGAAGAGAGGAGTTCACACTTCTACTTTGGGAGGTGTTAATTTGCTAAATTTGTCGGACAGGTTGTGGCATTTGCCATCATAGACTATCTGACCGGCATCGAGGACGATCGCCCTTTCTGGATAAGTGCTGGCCATTCCTAAATCGTGCAATACTACAACTACTGTCATTCCTTGTTCTCGGTGCAGTTGAGCGAGGATTTCGATTACTTGCTGGGCTGCGATTACGTCTAATCCGGCAGTCGGTTCGTCAGCTAATAAAATTTGAGGAGATTGGATTAAAGCGCGCGCGATGGCGACTTTTTGCTGCTGTCCGCCGCTGAGCTGTCCGGTTTTTTGATAGGCTAGGTCTTTGAGTCCGAAATTTGCCAGCAATTCAAAAGCTCGATCGCGCTGTTTCTTCGGAAAACCCCACAGTGTCTCCCAAGTATTCAAACCTCCCAAGCAACCGCACAGCACGTTGTCGATCGCGGGTAGCTGTTTTACCAACCCGCCGCCTTGAAAAATCAAGCCGACATCGCGCCGAATTCGCCTCAGCGTGCGCGGAGTGATGAGTGTATCGTTAATCCGAATTTCTCCGGTTTTGACGGGAATTAACCCGACAAAAGAACGCAAAAGCGTGGATTTTCCCGCACCGTTCAAACCCAGCAGCGCCACAAATTCGCCTTGTTTAATTTTGCAATCAATTCCATTCAAAATCGGGCGATTTAGCGATGGTGAATAAGCTGTTTCTAATTGGTTGCATTCGATAGTCATGGCGAATATTTATTAACAAATTTGGTTGTAATTAATTTAATGAACCAGATGGCTGGTTGGAGATTTATATTGCGGTAGGGACACGGCAGTGCCGTGTCCCTACGAATTTTTTGTGCAATCTATACGTAACTGTAATTTGCAGAATTGCTATCAGATTACGGTTCGAGTTTGGCGCGCTGCAAAGCTTGGCGCAACGTTGCTAAATGGCTGGTGTGATCGACTTTCACCAAGCGCTGGGAATTGTACAAACTGCGGAACAATTGATTGTTTGCAGGTTCGTTCATTTTCATGAAAGCATTAACCAGCTTTTCCCGCATGGGTGCAGGAACGCTATCGTCAATCACAATTCCGTGGGCTGGAACTCCGGAGACTTTTTGCAGCACTCGCAACTGCTTGCCTTCTGCTGCTGTAATCCAAGGTGGCAGCAAAGCGTATTCCGAGACGGTTGCGACTTCTGCTTGACCTTTTAAAACTGCTTGCAAAGCGCTGCTGTAACCGTCGCCGTAGGTGACATTTCCGAAGAACGTTTCCAGTCTATCCGGCCCTGAAACTAATCCTTGACCGACCAATTCTCCAACTGGGAAAATAAATCCCGAACCGGAAGTTCGAGATGTAAAAGCCATTTTTTTGCCTTTTAATTGTTCGAGAGTTTGCTTTGCCGAACCTTTCGGGCGTAGGGGACTGTCTTGGCGCACTACAAACACTGAATCGTAGGTATTTCCGCCGGAATAATCGCTGCGAACTTCGGCTAAATACATCCGCGCTTTGGCCAATTGTTCTGCTTTTAATGCCGCGCGGCCTGCTACAAATGCCACATCTGCTCTGTCGGCCCTCAAAGCTTCTACAGCGGCGGTTTCGTCGCCGATGACTGCTTCTACGGGCATTCCGATTTCTTTGGAAAGTATTTGCGCTACTTGATTGGCTTTATTTTGCAAATCAGTAGCATCTCTGCGGTTAGCAAATACGATTCTAATCCGATTTATAGGAGCTTGTGCTCTCAAATCTCGATCGGCCTTCGGGGTTGTCTGGGCGATCGGCCTCTGTCCGATTCCAATTGCATTCGCCGTCAAACCCGCTAGCAGCAGGAATCCCGCGCTAGCACCTGCTAGCACTTTTAACTTTACATTCATTAATCGCTCTCCTATGGCAGTACAAACGCAACTTTACTTTTTGATAGTAAATTGCAATAAGTTTGATTTTAGTCTAAAGCTTTTTGAACAATTAAGCGCCACAGCTAATGATAAGAATTTTTAATAGTCGTATAATCAAAACTTATAATTTAATGGTAGGAGTGAAGCGGGCAATGCCCACCCTACAAATAGAGTCCTCGATCGTCCCCATCTATCTAAAATCTATGAGTGCCAATTTCTGTGCCCAAAATCCCTTGCAAGTCTGTTTCGCCGATGTGGAGGCGGCCGCAAAGCGCTTGCAGGGCAAAGCTTTCAAGACGCCGGTGCTGACTTCGGAAACTTTCAACAAACAGACGAATTCTCAGGTATTTTTTAAGTGCGAAAACTTTCAGCGGACGGGTTCATTTAAATTTCGGGGTGCTTGCAATGCTTTGATGCAGTTATCTGAAGCCGAAAAACAGCGGGGAGTGCTGACTTTTTCTTCGGGAAATCACGCGCAGGCGATCGCCCTGGCGGGACAGTTGTTGGGAATTTCTGCTACTGTCGTGATGCCGGCAGACGCGCCAAAAGTCAAGCAAGAGGCGACTCGCGGCTACGGCGCGGAAATTATTTTCTACGATCGAGCTCAAGTTTCCCGGGAAGAGCTCACCGCCAAAATTGCCGAGGAACGACACTTGACAATAATTCTTCCTTATGACGATGCGCCGGTGATTGCGGGACAAGGTACGGCGGCGCTGGAATTAATTGCAGAAGTTGGGGAGTTGGATTTGCTGCTGGTTTGCTGCGGCGGCGGCGGTTTGCTATCGGGATGCGCGATCGCGGCAAAAACTTTGTCTCCGCAGTGTAAAGTAATAGGAGTAGAACCGGAACAAGCAGACGATGCGGCGCGATCGTTCCGCACGAAAACGCTGCAAACTGTTACTAACCCGGATACGATTGCTGATGGTGCGCGCACGCCATCGTTAGGGAAATTAACCTTTCCTTTGGTACTGCATTATATTGATGATATGGCAACTGTTTCAGAAGAGGCTATTCGCAGCACAATGTTTTTTATGTGGGAACGCATGAAGATAGTTGTTGAACCGACGGGAGTATTAGCGGCGGCGGCTTTGTTGTCAGGTGTTGTGCGGGCTGAAAATGCGAGAGTTGGGGTAATTGTCAGCGGGGGAAATGTCGATTTTAATCATTAGCTTGCACTTTTTCAAGAACGGGCAAGATGCCCGTGAAGCGAGAGAGGAATTTTATGTTTGATTGTGGAACAGGCCGGAAAGCCTGTTCATCCTTCCAAAAAAGATGAATTTGATTGTGGAACAGGCCGGAAAGCCTGTTCATCAAAGCTAATTGAAAATGGTTTAACATCTCAATTTTAATCATTTACCCAACGCCAAAGGATCGTTAGATGCTGCCATTAATCTTTGATACCTGCTTGCCCAGAGATGAGATTTTATCGGGAGACTTGTCTCTAGATTTATTTGCAGCAAAATTGCGGCTGGTAGTCGAAG
>JAICRN010000094.1 GCA_025937335.1 Microcoleus sp. TY_ISSM_2_bin.22 | reverse complement strand
TGCGAGAAGCATTGGCTTATCCTTTTAAGCTGCGGGTCTAAAATTCAACAAACATTGCAGAGATAATTAGCGTGGCCATCGAACAACTGCACATACACCAAGAAAGGCTCGATCGCAGCGAATTCCAGCTTTCTACAGGCCAAAAACAGCTCGTGGCGATCGCCCGCGGCATCATCCTGCAACCAAAAATCTTGCTTTTAGACGAGCCAACATCCGCCCTAGACGCAGGAAAAGCCGCCCACCTTTTGCAAGTATTGACACAGCTAACAAACGGCCAAACCACAATTATAATGGTCAACCATCAATTAGAATTAGCCGAGCAATTTAGCACGCGAATTCTGCATTTACAGCGCGGAAAACTCATCGAAGACTCACCCTCCCATCAAATAAATTGGGTGCAACTGCGGCAAAATTTAATCCAAGCAGAAGCAGAAGCCCAACAAGAATGGTGAATCAGCTAAAAAACATTTAGTTTGCATTTTGAAAACTCTTAAAATTATTGTGGGGTGGGCATCCTGCCCGCCCCAAAGATGCAGCGCACTCCGCGCCATACATCATCAATGAGCTCCCCCAGCACCCGCACCCGCTTTCACCTTTTTAAAACCCAAAATAGCAATCCCGCTTAACAGCAAAGCAATTCCCACAAAATAAAAACAATCATTAAAAGCCATTACATAAGCTTCACGGCGGACAATATTATCAATTGCCTTAATTGCCTGGTCTTTTGCCACGCTTAAATCTGCACCGCGACTCACAAAATACTGAGTCATTTGATTAAGTCGCTCCTGGGTTGCCGGATTGTACAAAGAAACAGATTCCCCCAATCGATTCGAGTGAAATTGCTCGCGCTGCGTCACCAAAGTTGCTAGGGCCGCAATCCCCATCGAACCTCCCATATTTCGCATCATATTAAACAAACCAGAAGCCGAACCAGCCTCGTGTTTCTCCATACCAGCAGTGGCAATAGTTGACAGCGGCACCATAATTAAAGGCTGTCCCAATGCCCTAACTAATTGCGACCAACGCAACTGATCGATACCCGTATCGTGAGTCATGCTGGCATTCATAAAACAACTCACCGCAAACAAACTCACACCTATGCCAATCATCAGCCGCATATCGATTCGCTGCATCAATTTCGGCACGATTGGCACGATGAATAACTGCGGCACCCCGGCCCACATAATCACCTCGCCAATTTGCATGGCATTGTACTGCTGAATCTGACCTAAATACAGCGGCAAAATGTACACCGAACCGTACAATCCCACCCCCAAGGAAATATTCACAATACTAGCTAAACCGAAATTGCGGCGAGTCAGCAATCGCAAGTTAATAAACGGTTGTTTTCGAGTTAATTCAATCCAGAAAAAAGCGCTGAGAAATATTGCAGCAATTATGCTTAAACGCACAATAAAATCAGAACTAAACCAGTCTTTGCGGCTGCCTTCTTCTAAGACGACTTGCAGGGAACCCAAGCCGATCGCCATCGAGATAATTCCCCACCAGTCGCCCTCTTTTAGCAGTTCGAGTTTCAGCGGTGCGGGGGCGACGGCGTACCACACAGCAGCTAGCAGCAGCAGCCCTGGAATTAAATTTAAATAAAAGACATATTGCCAGCCGTAATTCTCAGTCAGCCACCCTCCCAATGTCGGCCCGATGGATGGTGCAAAAGTAGCTGTCAGTGCAAACATCGCCATGCCGATTGGCTGCTTTTTGGGCGGCAAATTCGTCAGCAAAAATGTAAAAGCCATCGGAATTAAAATGCCACCCGTCAATCCCTGCAAAGCCCGAAATACAATCATTGAATTCAAATCCCACGCCCAAGCGCAGCACATAGAAAAGAAGACAAAGAAAGCGGCATTTACCAATATGTAGCGACGGACTGAAAATACCTGTGACAGCCAACCCGTAATCGGAATTACTACAATTTCTGCAACTAGATAGGCGGTGGAAATCCAAGAACCTTCTTCTAAAGTTGCGCCTAAAGCTGCTTGAATATCTCTGAGTGATGCGTTGGTGATTTGGATGTCCAAAACTGCCATGAAAGCGCCGAGAATTGTTCCCATGACGCCGATCCAGGTTTTTAAGGGAACGCGATCGCTCTGCTGTGGTATTGCACTTGTATTTGCCATTGGTTTAACCTCTGGTTGGGTAATTAATTTGGATTTTTTAACCGCAGAGGGCGCAGAGGGCGCAGAGAAAGAGAAGAGAGAATTTTACAAATAGTTGAGGATTGCTAGAGATACAGTCATTCGATTTTAGATTTTAGATTTTAGATTTTGGATTTTGGATTTTGGAGGCGACCCCACGGATAAATTTGGGGGCTTGAGGATTTTAGATTTGAGATGCTTTCGATTGATTCCACGGATAAATCACGTGGCGGGTACCATCAAGAAATTTTTGTCAGATATTAGCTTTGGGAATGTTGTTTAATGTTGGCATTTGTGATTTTAGGCTAAATCGCTAGTGCGAAATTAAACCCATTTTTTGATACAGTGGCAAGACTATGTTTTTTAAAGCTGGCAACTGTTTGGTAAAAACTATGGAGCCTAAAACACAAACTATACCTCCAATGATGACTGTATTGGGAGCGCCGATATAATTTGCCAATCCGCCGCCAACTAAATTCCCAAACGGTGTCACTCCAAAAAATGCCATCGTGTATATGCTCATCACTCTTCCGCGTTTGTCGTCTTCAACGATTGTTTGCAAAAATGTGTTTCCTCCTGCAAATTGGATAATGAAACCAAACCCAACGAACAACATCATGATTAATGACAGCCACAAGACGCGGGACAAACCAAAACCTATCAGTCCAAATCCCATAATTGCCGGTGAAATCGCAATCCATTGGCCTAGGCCAACTATACTTTTGCGCGAAATCAAATAAATCGCTCCCGCAAAGGCTCCGACTCCTGAAGCAGCCATCAAAAAGCCCAGAGTTTGGGCGTCGCCGTGCAGGATTTTGGTGGCAAAAATTGGGACTAAAACTGTGTGCGACATTCCGGCAAAACTGACTAATGATAATAGCAGTAAAATTGCTCGAATCGGGGGAAACCCGAAGGCATAAACGAATCCTTCTTTTAATCTTTGTAAGGGTTTGGTATTAGTTGCTGCAATTTTACGGGGTTTGATCTGCATCGCTAATAAGCCTGCAATTACAGCGAGGTAGCTGAGTCCGTCAATGAGAAAGCAATAACTTGGGCCGACTGTCGCTATCAGCAAACCTGCCATTGCTGGGCCGATTAGTCTGGCTGCGTTGAACATCGAAGCATTAATGGCGATCGCATTTGCTAAATCTTCTTTCTTTTCCACGAGTTCGGGTACAAAAGCTTGCCGTGCAGGCGCGTCAAAGGCATTAATTGCGCCTTGAAAGAAACTCAGTACCACGATCTGCCAAATGTTCACGACTCCTGTTAGCGCTAAAAATGCTAGCGCTAAGGATTGAACCATTGCTAATATTTGAGTGGCAATTATGACTCGGTGGCGGTTCCAGCGATCGATTAAAACTCCTGCAAAAGGCAGTAAAATCAATGTGGGGATTTGACTTGTAAATCCCACCACGCCGAGCATCCAAGGTGAATCGCTCAAATTGTAGACAAGCCAAACAGTAGCGACTTGCGTCATCCAATTGCCAATCAGGGAGATGCCTTGTCCTGCAAAAAACAGGCGATAATTTCTCGATCGCAGCGCTGGAGGAATTTGTATTGTTTTGATTTTTGCTAGTAGATTCATGCAAGAGTACGGCTAGAGCAATCCTATTGGATTTGTCAAGATTTTTTAGGGGGAGTTTCCCCGCCGCATTGGTGTCAAATTAAGACTAAAACCCTCTGTTTTTCTTGTTTATATCGAACTGCGAGATCCTCCCAGCCCCCCTTAATAAGGGGGGGATAAGATTGCGATATTTCGTCCTCCTTCTTAAGGGGGATTTAGGGGGATTTAGACTCGACTACAAGCGAAATTTATTATGGGGTTTCAATCTTAAGTTCACACAAATGGCACGGCGGGATTGTCCCTAAACTCATTTTACCGATCGTTTAGGATTGCTATATGAGCCGGAGGTTCTATTTTTCAGTTCTCCAAAACCAGGAAACGAGCATTTTATTCTCGCAACCTGATGCCGCTGTTTCTAATCAATGCTCAACAGCCAAGTACCCAGGTAACGCAGCAAGGGAACGTCACCGGGGGTGCGGATTCGGACGTTGAAATGGTACATTCCACCGGGAGATGGGTTTCTGACGTTGGAGAGTACAACCTCAACATTGTTGCCGGCAGCAATTGGTTCTGTGGGATAAATTTCTATGAAACGATTTTCTTTGTCCCAGATTACTTCTTGCAATTCTATTGTTTTATCTTTGACGCGCACTTTAATGTCTTTTTGGTCGAATTCGCCTTTGTAATAGTCTGGATAGGAAATGTTGAGTTGGGCGATCGCCAAACTTACTTTCTTGGAAGGAATTCGCAGCCGATATCTATCGCCACTCATCCCCGCTTTCCCGTAATCCAAGCGATAGTTTAACTGATTGGCGCGCTCGGGGCCTCCGAAAATCGTGAATCCAGGCATTCCTTGGGCTAAACTGATGGCGGGCAAGCCAGCCACCAAGCAACCTGTAACCGCTAATGCTGAAAATAATCGTCGCATAACAACTCCTCTAATTAAACTCTTGGTGAACCTTAAATATCGATCGCCCGAAATTTGCGATCGTGCCTACAATATATCGAATGTCTCAGCAATTTGATGAGGGCGAGCCGATTTGAGATTTTAAATTTTAGATTTTAGATTTTAGATTTACTCCCGTCTGCTTTGAGAATGAATCTGGGGGCTGGTTAGAACCCGAGGCTTTTCTGTGCCTCCATCCTAAGTCTGCGAAACGCTGAATCTGGGAACCTCGGAACAAATTGCTCGATCGTCAATTATTTTTTGCGTAATACTCATAACTGACATTCAAACTACAGAACTAGCCGACAGAACATTATATCATAATCGGTGGCAAACTTAACAATATAGCGAATTTGAATGTATAAGATAAGTTAAAGATACGGGTGGAATTTGGGCGATCGGCTTTAGTATCAACGAGAGAACTTTAGGGCAACGGCGACTCCCATGTAAAGCAAGGCATCGGGCGATTAAAAATCGCACTTCAAGAAACTTGCCGAGGCAGGTAAAGTCTCGTGTAGACGAGGTTTCAAACGCCTTGTCTGTGTAGGCGCGGTTTCAACCGTCCTGGGAAAGCTTAAATAAGGAGAGTGTATGAAATTAGCGATCGCAAAAGAAATAGAAGCAGGGGAACGCCGGGTGGCTTTAGTACCCGACGCTGTGGCCAGATTGGTAAAACAAGGCGTCGAAGTTTGGCTGGAAGCCGGTGCGGGGGCAAAATCCTTTTTCTCGGATCTTGCTTACGAAGAAGCGGGAGCTCAGGTTGTCGCCGATACCGCGACGCTGTGGGCCGAAGCCGATGTCGTGGTGAAAATTGGGGAATTGCAAGAATCAGAAGTTCATCAACTCCGGGAAGGAGGCGTTTTCATCGGATTTTTGAATCCTTTGGGAGCTCCAGCTTTAGTGCAGCGTTTAGCCGATCGCAAAGTAACGGCATTCAGCATGGAAATGATCCCGCGCACCAGCCGAGCTCAAAGCATGGATGCGCTGTCATCTCAGGCTAACGTCGCCGGTTACAAAGCGGTACTGATCGCAGCCTCCGCTTTGCCGAAATATTTCCCAATGCTGACAACGGCGGCGGGTACGATTCGCCCCGCGAAAGTATTGGTAATGGGTGTGGGCGTTGCTGGCTTGCAGGCGATCGCCACTGCGCGCCGTTTGGGCGCTGTCGTGGAAGCATTTGACATCCGCCCGGAAACAAAAGAACAAGTGCAAAGCTTGGGCGCTAAATTTCTTGATGTCGAACTCAAGGAAGAAACAGTAGCAGCAGGCGGCTATGCAAAAGAATTATCGGAAGCGGCTAAAGAATACAGCCGCCAAGTGCTCACCCAACACGTCAGCGCTTCCGATGCAGTGATTACAACTGCTCAAGTTCCCGGCAGAAAAGCACCTATTTTAGTTACTAGAGAAATGGTTTCTCAAATGAAGCCCGGATCGGTAATTGTTGACCTCGCGGCCGAACAAGGCGGCAATTGCGAATGCTCGGAAGCCGGGAAAGATGTTGAATGGAACGGCGTTAATGTCATCGGCCCGATTAATTTGCCCTCGTCGATGCCGGTACACGCTAGCGAAACTTACTCGAAGAATATCTCGGCTTTACTTCAGTTGATGCTGAAAGATAAGGAGCTCAATTTGAATTTTGAAGACGATATCATTGCCGGTGCTTGTGTCGCCCGCGATGGCGAAGTTAGCAACGATCGGGTGCGGGATGCTTTGACGGCTGAGGCTTCAGCCGTCAGTTAGATTCTCGATTGTTAATAAGCTCTTCAAGGGCGGGCAGGATGCCCACCCCACAAGCAGAAAATTAACTCTTCGCTTCACAGGCCGGAAAGCCTGTTATTGAGAAGAGTGCGATTGTTAATAAGCTCTTCAAGGGCGGGCAGGATGCCCACCCCACAAGCAGAAAATTAACTCTTCGCTTCACAGGCCGGAAAGCCTGTTATTGAGAAGAGTGCAAGATGTGAGACGCAACCGGGAACGAGTTATTTCCAATTACCAATTACCAATTGTTATGGCAGAAGGATTGATTGCAGGTTTAGTGGTGTTTACTCTAGCGTCGTTTGTGGGATTTGAAGTAATTAATAAAGTCCCGCCGACGCTGCACACACCTTTGATGTCGGGCTCGAATGCGATTTCGGGAATTGCGGTTTTAGGCGCAATTCTGATTTCTGGCCAAGGCAGTGTGACTGTTACTTCGATTTTGGGGACGATCGCGATCGCCCTGGCCACAATTAACGTTGTCGGCGGTTTCTTAGTAACCGATCGAATGCTGCAAATGTTCAAGAAAAAAGAGGTTAAAGCGTGAGCGATTTTCTGCCAAGCGGCATTCAACTAGGGTATTTAGTTGCCGCATCTTTGTTTATTGTCGGTTTGAAACAGTTGGGTTCCCCTGCAACCGCGCGTCAAGGGAATGTGTTAGCTGCGATCGGGATGTTAATTGCGATCGTCGGTACTTTGCTGGAAAAGCAAGTAGTCAGCTACGAATTGATTGCTGTCGGAATTATCGTCGGTTCCATTTTGGGAACAATTATGGCGAATAGCGTGGCGATGACGGATATGCCGCAGATGGTGGGTTTGCTTAACGGTTTCGGGGGCGCAGCTTCTGCACTCGTTGCTGTGGGGGAATTCTGGCGCTATCTCAGCATCCCGGAATCGCCGACTCCCGACGCGACGATCACGATCCTTTTGGGCGTGTTGATCGGCGGAATTACTTTTACTGGTAGCGTTGTGGCGTTTGCGAAACTGCAAGAGTTGCTGCCGGGTGCGCCGATCTCGTTTCCGCTGCAACAGCCGCTGAATGCTGCGCTGGCGATCGCGCTTTTAGCGGGCAGCGGTTATATGCTGTTTAACCCGGAGAGTGTGCCGGTATTCCTGGCTTTGGTGGCGATTTCTAATGTTTTGGGGATCATGTTTGTGCTGCCGATTGGCGGCGGCGATATGCCCGTGGTGGTTTCGCTGCTTAACTCCTATTCGGGGATTGCCGCGAGTGTGGCTGGGTTCATTTTGATGAACAATATGCTGATTATCGCCGGTGCATTGGTGGGCGCGTCGGGGATTATTTTGACGCAAATCATGTGCAAGGCGATGAATCGATCGCTTTCTAGCGTCTTGTTTGGCGCCTTTGGTAGCGGTGGGGGTAGCGCTGCTGCTGCTGGGGGTGCTGGTGTTACTGACAAAACTGTTCGCAGCATCGATTTGGAAGAAAGTGCGATGATGTTGGGTTATGCGCGATCGGTTGTGATTATTCCCGGTTACGGAATGGCTGTAGCGCAAGCACAGCACGCCGTGCGCGAGTTAGCTGACGGTTTGGAAAAAATGGGCGTTGACGTGAAATACGCAATTCACCCGGTGGCTGGGCGGATGCCGGGGCACATGAATGTGCTGTTGGCGGAAGCAAACGTGCCTTATCCGCAGTTGTACGATATGGACGATATCAATCCGCAGTTTGACGAGACGGATGTGGCGTTGGTAATCGGGGCGAATGATGTGGTGAATCCGGCGGCGCGTCACGATACGGCGAGCCCGATTTACGGGATGCCGATTTTGGAGGTTGATAAGGCTAAGCATACGATCGTGATTAAGCGCGGGATGAATGCTGGTTTTTCCGGTGTAGACAATGAGTTGTTCTACAAGGATAAGACGATGATGTTGTTTGGTAGCGCTAAGGATGTGGTTGCCAAATTGGTTTCTGAGGTGAAGCAGTTGTAGGATTTTGCAACCGCTGATGAACGCGGATTAACGCGGATTAACGCAGATGATTAAACCCGGTTTCTCGAAGAAACCGGGTTTTTGTTTGGATTTAGTTTTGATATTAATATTCTTCAGTCGGCGGAGGCTGACTTCGTTTGTATAGTCGCGATTTCAATCGCCCAGTATCAACCGATTCTTTACTTCAGAAGGATCTGCTGTCTCAAAAAATAGTTCCAGCGCCTCGATCGGATTACGTCGCGCTGCTTCTATATTGTCACCTTGGCTGGCAATATCGAGTTCCGGGCAAAGGGATATATATCCGTCCCCTTCTCGTTCAATAATTGCTGTAAACTGTTGTGTTGACTTCATAATTTGAAGTGGCGGACTGCCCAGCTCAAACAATTATACTTTTACTTGAGATTATATCACATCTTTCGCTGTTCGGAGGAGACGGGCGATCGCCCTATGCCATACTAGCTTGGTTTAAATAGTCACGGGCGATCGGTGCTAGTCAAATATACCTGCGAACAGAGATTTTTAAATATAATAAAATCCTAAAGAATTAATAGCTCGGCAAAAATTGTACTAACCTTAGAGCTAAAGTCAATTAAATTAAAAAATTTTCAACTATGTCAGATAAACCTTTCAACATCCGCCAACTAAATGGCCTAGATTATGACGAAGCAGAACCACTCCTGGAAGATTATCAGGAAACGCTAATCGAGCTATTTGTCAATTCTCCCGAAGGAGAAGAATACTGTAACACTTATCCCGACGTTGGATTTTGGATCTCGCAGTTCATTTATTACGGTTTCGGCTATGAAGGTTTTACGCTGCCTAGCATGAAAGTGGAAGATGTGGCAACTGTAGTCGAAGAGTTGTTTCCCAGGAAAGTGAGTTTGCTTTCGCCGGAAGAAGGTGAAAATGCTATCCCGGAATTATTGGCGTTCTGGCAATTTTTGAAGCGAGAATTTAAACTACGAAATGCCACTTCAATTATCAAATACCTGCGGGATATTGAGTCGGAATTTAAGGAGATTATGGAAGATTCCTCTAAATTTGGATTTGCCAAATCCTTTGTAACGCTCGGTCATCAAGCAGGGTTTGATATGAGTACGGGGGAAGGTCTAACACAATTTCAGGAGATATATAATGCCAGCATTGCTCCTATAATGGCAGCTAAAAACTCCGATACATCGGGATTTTCCAGCAAACCGATAAGTGGTAGTGCTGTCAATGAATCTAAGGCAAGTAAAGAAAAACAAAAAAAAGCAAAAAATACGGCGGCTGAATCGAGAAAACGCAACCGCACTAAGAAAAAATGAGGTTTAGCAAGTATCTATCCTCACTTCACTCTTCTTCTGATTCTTCTCAGCATTTTGTTAGCTTCTTCCCTCCTGCGAAACTTCCAAACTAATAAATAACACATCAAACAAAACCCGAAAATACCTAACACGATCGCACTTTCTTCCGGTGAGTTGGTAGTTCTATCGAACTTCCCGCTATTGCGACTTGCTTGGATGTTATTAGTTCGATCGATCGTGCGATCGCCCGCTTGCAAGTTAAAATTGTGTTGTTCAATCGCATTACTATTTTTAAATTTTCGATCTATTTCTTGAAATGACTTCGCCTGTTCGCAGGTTGTTAAGGATAATCCAATAAGGATAAAAATTAGGAAATAACAGGGCGATTTCAGGATTTTTACTTCCCGATTTTTACTTCGATTTATGGAGAAAGCGACTAAATGAATATAAGACTGACTCGCGGGAAGGCAGAAACCGGGTTTTTTGCGAAAATACTTCGTACACAGCCACAAATTCCCTGAAAAACCCGGTTTCTTTGGTCTGAGTGCGCGGTCAGAAACCGGGTTTTTTGCGAAATACTTCGTACACAGCGACCGATTCTCTAAAAAACGCGGTTTCTTTGGTCTGAGTGCGTAATTCCTGCGAATAATTTCTACAATAGCGGTGTATGATTTTCTCGATCGCACATTAATACGAGCGTACCATTTTTTTCAAGTCGCAGATACGGGTAAGGAATCAGTATTGCCGAGATGTGGTAACAAAACGGGCGATCGCGCTGATTCAAGCGCTATAATCTAGCTAATAGATTGCATTCAAATTCTGTTGGTTAATTGCAGATATTTGTCAGGATACGGCAGTGCCGTATCCCTACCAGAATTGTTTGTAGGGACAGGGCACTGCGGGGTACTCTAACCTGGATGTTATTCAATCTTAATTAGATAGCAAACAATGACACTGAAAGAAAGAATTAGAAAAACAACTCCTTGCCTTAACTCCCGGTGAAAAAACTCAGGTAATACAGCTATTAGTTCAAAGTTTAAGCAATACTTGGCAAGGAATCGAAAAAACTCCGGGCGTGTGTGGTGGGGATGCTAGAATTGCCAAGACTCGCATACCTATTTGGTCGCTGGTAAATTATCGCATTCTGGGTGCAAGTGATGTGCGGATTTTGCAAGACTTTCCTCATTTGAGTGCAGCAGATTTGGCGAATGCTTGGGCTTATGCTGAGGCACACCCAGAGGAAATTGAAGCTGCAATAGCTAGAAATGAGGAAGATTAACAAATGGTGCGTCTTTATGCAGATGAAAATTTTCCACTGGTAATCGTGGAATTACTGCGAAATTTTGGTCACGATGTTTTGACGGTGCAGGAAGCTGGAAATGGTGGACTGGGGATTCCTGATGAAGATGTGTTAGCTTTTGCTATTAGCCACAATCGAGCCGTTTTGACGCGCAATTGGGATGATTTTAGACACCTGCACCGTTTGCAACCTGACCATAACGGTATCATTATTTGCAAAGAAGATTTGAATACAGAGAGACAAGCTACACGCATTAATGAAGCTATTTCTACTGTCGAAAATCTCACAGGTAAATTGATTAGAGTAATCCGTCCGCCACAGTGAAAAAAAGCCGTAGCTTGCGGGGCGGGACGCCATCGCCCTTCCCGACCCAACAACCTTATAATTAAATTCCCCATTGCTCCCAATATTAGGTAAAATTATTTGCGTGTCTGAGGATAAACTATATGCGCTGGGTTCGATATATTGCGATCGCGATCGTCAATGGTTTCGGTGTCGTCATCGGTATTATTTGGATTGCAGTCCCCACAACAGTGGCTCAACCTTCCCTAAACTACCAACTCGCACTCTCTGGGCGACAGCCAGAGGCCGAAACTCCGCAATCGCTTTCAGTTCCGGCTTCGTGTAAACGGTGCCCATCTCCGTCGCTTGCGAGACTGAGATCACGCGTGGTTGCACGTGATGCTCGTTTCCGAAAGCGTGCAGCAAGGGCTTTATCTGATCGATGCGAAGTTTGCCGTCGGGCGTGTTAAGCGCGATCAG
>JAICRN010000196.1 GCA_025937335.1 Microcoleus sp. TY_ISSM_2_bin.22 | reverse complement strand
TTGGGGTCAATCAAAAATCAGAATTGAAGTCCCAATTACCAATGAAAAAGATAGACAAACTTATTTTGGCGCACTCAATTATCAAAGCAAAGAATTCCATGTTCAGAGCCATCCATCTGGGGATAGAAAATCAACAGTTAAATTTATAAAATACTTACAAGATAAATATAAAAATCGCAAGATTATCTTGATTTGTAATGGAGCCAGTTATCATAAATATGGCGAATTTAGAGATTTTTTATTAGAAGTAAATGGTGACAAAGAGCCTGATGAGTGGTCAATTACTTGTATTTTATTTGCTCCCAATGCTCCCCAACAAACTCCCGTTGAAGATATTTGGTTACAGGCTAAAAACTTTTTAAGAAAGTATTGGTATTTATGTAGGTCTTTTAAGATTGTCAAATTTTTGTTTGAATTTTTTACTAACGAACATAAATTTGATTTCCCCAAAATACATAAATATAATTGCACGGAAAAAATTAATTAGGATTGCTCTAGGTCTAGAAAATCATTTAGGATTGCTATAGAGAATGAAACTGTAGGCACAAAATACCCTAATGAAATGTTTGTTAAGGCTGCTTTCATCTCTGATTTGATATTCGTTTAACCCCAACCAGCCCTTGGCTTCCCGATAGAAAACTTCGACCCAATTTCTTTGTGAATAAGTTTTTACTATCCACTCCTCTGTCCCTGTTGATAAGTCAACATTACTCATCAAATAATCTATTTCAGTGGCGGTATCTAAAGTATCTGCATTCATGACGATCGCTATTACTTTCTTACCCGTGCATTTTGATAACTCAACTTCTTGAATTGCTACCCATACTGTTTTCGGTCGTTCACCCTGGGTGTTGAATTTTTGTGAAAGCCTCTACAGGTAAGGCTTTTGTTAAATTATCCACGCTAATTTATTCTGTTTCACCTGCTGTTTTTTGAATTATTACTTTGCGATTATTGGCGATGACTCCGATGTATTTTAATTTTCGGCTTTCTAGTTATTGTAAAAAATTGGTGTTATTACCATACCCTGCATCCATCAAGACTATTCCTGGCTTATAGCCTCTAGCTAAGGTTTTGTCGATTAAATTTATGGCTATTTCTGGCTTTTTCTTGAATTCTGGAGCCGCTTTTGCTTCTGGTAATGAGTCGGCTTTTTTGTATAATTCAATATCTAATGTCAGGCTCTTTTTACCATCATATAGATGACTGGTAACTACTACTCCATTATTAGTTTTTCAGATTTGTCCGATGTATTGTCTTCCTACACCTTCGGTAAAGTTACCACTTTTTATATGTCCTGAATCATCTATTATCAGGCTAAATCCTCGACTAATCTTGGCGCAAGTTACACTGATTCATTACGTCTAAGCGACGTTGATTGAGATCGTTGAATGACCAAGGCGCTGCTGTTAAAAAAGGATGTAATTTGTGGTAAGTTACTCGCCAAGGCATTTGCTGCCATCTGCGATAGGTGTTTTCGCGAACTTTCTCCCAATAATCCCCCTAAATAGTTCCTAAACTCTCGTTTTTGGGCATGATGACCAAAAATATCGTCAAATCTTGGACACCATCTATCGCAGCAGGGGGGCATCGCGGCAGGGGTTGTCTCTTTCATCACTCATTTTTTAACGTTATATCCTTGCTATGCAAGCATTCTAACGTATTTTTATCATATTTTTTGTTTAAGTCCCGATAATTAACTCCCAGAGTTGGCTCGTGTCTGCCGGAAGAATGGCTTGATAGCGCCTGTCCCAGGTAGGTGGGTCGTGTTGTGCATTTGTCTTGCACAACAAACGCACAACAAATAAGGTTTGAGCCGCTCTCTCCTTTTCCGTAAAGAACGGCTCAAAGCATTGATGCTATTAGGTTTGCTTGACGGGTACGGCAGGACTTGAACCTGCGGCTGGCTGCTTAGAAGGCAGCTACTCTATCCAACTGAGTTACGCACCCAACTCAAAAACTGCTCACAACATTATTCTATCGGTGCAGTGTGCGATCTAGCAAGTAAATTATCTTAGGACTTAGGCTGAAATTGGTTTGAGGTACGAAAATACGGCGTGGAGCGGGATGGCTCGGGGAAAAAAACCAAGGTGATGAGAGAGCCTGTTCGTTCAAGACTGTATCTCACAAAAGCAGGAGGGACTTACCTGAAAACAGGATAGTTGTAAATTTACAATCAAAACTAGGTAGGACGTGAACTCGGGTAAAGTATTTAGAGCTGGAGTTGAAACCCAAATATTTGGTCGATGGGATATCTTCAGAAATTAAGTCTGCCCTCAGACACGACAAGAGTCACAGGTGCTTTTTCGGAGATAGCTATTGATTATGTTAATATTCGATAGTGCCAAAGCCTAAAACGCTGACGGCATAACCGAAAAACCAGAGATTGCCCCCTGATTTTAGGCATGAGTTGAGCCACAATGACTAATTAGCTGATATTCAGTTACGTTTGCTAAGATTCTGCTCGACTTGATATTTGAGAAAAATGTGGTAGAACTAGGATTGAAAGACTCAGGTGAAAATCCCTGATGGTAAGAAGCCTATCTATCAGCTTCCTCTACGGCATCAAAGCAAAACAGTCAATCGCCCGCTCGGCACGAGCGCGAAAATCAAGCGTTGCCAGTACAGCAGTCGTAAATTGTGCGCGGGGGATTTTCCTTCGTGCATTGATTTATACGCCCAGGCTGAGAGACTATCTCAGCTCAGATATTTGTTAGCATTTGTTAGCAAAAAAGTATCGAAACGCTTGAGGAGAGAACCATCTCTGAGTGATCGGGAGCAATCCTGCTAATTTAAGTGGACTCGCTGAATCAAGAATCCCCTCGCCTTTAGGCATGGGGAGTGTCAAAAGCACAGCACCTCGGCCATGACAGGAGTCAAATCGCAGTGTCATGTTTATTCTGAAACGGCAGGATGTTGAAATAACCAATTTTCAACACCCAAAACGGGATCAACAAATTCCCATTCTCAATTATCAGGGGCAGACTTTTCGCCTGATCAGCGCCTTCAACGGCAAGCAAGCAGAAGACGCCAGAGCCTTGTGGCGGGACTTAACCGACAACCGAGGTAAAGCGTGCGTTCTGCTAGAAGAGCCGGATAGATATAGCGTCTGGGGAAAAGTCCGTTTAGATCAGCTTGCCGGTGAAGAACCGGCAGGTAATGAAGCAGCCAAAGCACCGCTGTTCGCGCAGGGTTGTCTGCTGCTTCTCCAAGCAGTTTACTTCGATGTAGAAGACCTCTTAGGCGCAAGGCAAGCCACATCGTTTCAGAAAGATATCGCCAAGGTATTTCAGCAGGGAAACTTCCCCCAGGCAGACTCCCCTGATGCGATCAAAAATTGGCTGACCGTTAGTCCCTTGCAAAATCATAAGGTGCCTCCTTGGCAAGAGCAGCATCTCAAGACCTTATTGCAAGAACTCCACCGTTTGGGCAAATCATATTTTGGCAATACGGACTTCGCTGAGGGAGTGAACGATGTGCTGCAAGATATGTCACCACCGGATAGGACTCAGTTTCTAGATTGGCTGAAACAATCAGCCCTCAACAAGTTGTGGATCGCAGCATAGAAAATCTTTGACAATTCCTCAGACCATTGGGGTGAGATAATTGAGCTTAGATAATTGCACTGTAAGGGTTACGCTATATACAGGTTGGGTTGCCAACTTGTATTGACCAACCAAATAGTTGATTCGGTTTAGATGCCATCTATGGTCGGGCAATTTAACTGAATTTCGATCGCACTCCCCAACCACAATCATTGATCTGAGTCGGGGAGTGCGAAAGCAAAAAAACAGATACAGCAACATTTGAGGGTATAATTTCAGAGATAGATTTGGTACTGTAAAAGCTTTAATGGTGGAACATATACCGTATTTCTATCATTATATTTCCGGGCAAAAGATAGACTAACGACTAATTCGTTGAATTAGTAAATAGATATTTGTCTTGCTTAGTCTTTCTAGAGTGTACGAGGGCAAAAGTCCCGACAACACGCTGAGGACGCCAGTTTTTCCGGGAGCGTCAGACAAAGGTTTTTTGGCGAAAGAATCCTCATCTACAATCAAAAATTGAGATGGGGTGCGTTCAACCGCTAGTTAGGTCTCGTGGAATCCCTATGAGTAGCACTTCAGAAAAGTCATCTACATCTCCATCTTTACTGTCAGCTCAGACCCTAGTGATTGCGGGCATTGTCTGGGCTGTAATGGCGCTGCTGTTCTTTTTGCTGTTCAGCGTCCCCCTCTCAGCAGAAGAGGGTTTACCTCTTTGGTACTCGATCGGCACTTATATTTTTGAATGCGGAGCATTTTTCGGAGCGGCTTTAGTCTGTTTGAGAAACTGGCAAAGCCCGCACATGGTCAGCGGGCGCAACGTCTGGCTGGGCATTGGTCTGGGGATGCTGTTCTATTTCCTAGCCAACGTGCTGTTCGGGATTTGGGAACTCTATTTCGGGTTAGACCCGGACGTGTCTCCAGCAGATGCGTTTTATCTGGGCAGCTATGTGGTACTGATCGGGGGCATGGTTCTAGCTGTGACTTCCAAGCGCCTGAATCTAGAAATTTGGCAGTGGGGTTTGTTAGCGGGAATTGCAGCCTTCGGGATTGCTGTAGCTATCTGGGTTGCTGCACCTGACTCTTGGAGGGCACAGCTAGGAATGGGTACAGCAGCCACTCAGGAAGTAGTGACCGGCTCTGCACCAGCCACCTCTGCCAAAGGAAGAGCGCCTGCTTTGGACAATTCGTCCAAGTTACAGGCAAAAGGAGCAGGGATTGATGCTAAATCCGCACCCGAAGAAGAAGCAGAAGAAACTAAAGCTCCGGCATGGGTGGTGGCACTTGACAAGCAACTGTCGCCTTACGCCTATGCAATCAATTTGTTTTACATCGTCGGGGACGTTTTTCTGCTGATTATTGCTACTGCACTGCTGCTGGCGTTTTGGGGAGGACGTTTTTCCCAATCTTGGAGGATGATTGCGGCTGCAACTTTTTCGCTTTACATCGCAGATATGTACTTTAAATGGCGCGATACTCAGGCTGAGGGTACTTATCAAAGTGGCAGTTTGCTGGAAGTCTTTTTTGTTTTCAGCGGCATCCTGTTCGGGATTGGAGCTATCTTGGAACATGACATCTCAACCCGTTCTCGCCAGAGCAGGCGCACTCGTCGCGCCGCGTAGCGATTTGAGATTGGGGTTGCTTCGGCAAGCGATGGGGACGCGAAAGCTTTTTTACTCTTGTCGGCATCTCTCAACTTTAAAATCGAAAAATAAAAATCACAGTTCGCTGACCGATCGCCTGCGTCTTTTCACGTCTTTTTGCTGGAAAACTTGGCATGACGCCTACAAAACTCTCTGATTCAGACAAACGGGAACTCCTCAGGCTGTACCGACAGTCGGACGAAAATACTATAACTCTGGCAAAGCGCTACGGAGTGAGCAGTTCGACTGTGAGGCGCATCCTTCAGGGCGCTTTGTCGGAGGCGGAATACGAATTTCTAGTCCACCAAAAACAAAAGCGTTTGTCCGATCGCGGCAGTGTTTCTGAACCGACAGAAGCTACTGCTGAGTCGTCGGAAGCCGATCGCGAAACCGATCCTGTAGCTGTCCCCCTGTCTGAGTCAGTCCCAGTCTCCCAGTCACCCTCAAATTCGAGGCCGACGATCCGAAAGCGTTCTGGATCTGCCGCTGAACCAGTTGGAGAACTCGAAATTCTACGAACTGTAGAGTCGGATTTGGAGGTTTCTGATTTGCCAGAAGCCAAAGCAGCCAATCTTGCCGATCGCAGCCACCGCGCTGTTGTGACTGGTGAACTAAAGGCAATGCTGCCAGCCGAAGGGCTGCTGGCAGGTGAAGATTTTAGCGATTTCGATGAGGATGACGATGACGATGAAGACGATTTAGATGACGACTTCGACGAAGATTTAGAGGATGAAGACTCTCTGTTTGAAGGCGGTATGCTGGGATCGATATCGTCGGGCGAGTCGATCCTATTCGAGGGCAACGCTTACGAGCTTCGGGGTACAGGACTGATTCAAGTTTTGCCTTTAAGCGAAGCATCTGTACCCAAAATTTGTTATTTGGTGGTCGATCGGGCAGCGGAGTTAATCACCAGACCTCTAAAAGCTTTTGGCGAACTGGGTCAAATTCCGCCTGCGGAAATTCGCGAGAAAACCCTGGCAGTGTTTGACAATCACCGAGTGGCCCGCCGATTTGCTACTCGCAATCAAAGAGTTTTCAAGATTCCTGACGGTAGGCTGCTGCAAAAAGCCGCGCCTTACTTGCTAGCCAAGGGAATTACTCGGCTGCTGATTGACGGCCAAGTGTATTCAATCTAAAGATTCAGCAATTAACTTAATATTCTGCGGTGTTAGAGTCTTCTGAATTTGCCTGAAATTTAGGACGCGAGTTTTGGGAATCTGAAAGGTTCCACAGAGGTTGCAGCAGCGCACCGCCAATCAGCCCTGCACTAATGCTCATGGCCAATACTACTCCTACGGGTATTTGTATCGATTTAAATAAGATAAAGTTTAACGATACTGGGGCGGCGTTCTGCACTGAGATAATCCCGATCGCGCTTGCTAAAATTGCTACTAAAAAACTAATGGCGAGCAGAGGAATTGTTTTCATAAACGGGTTGACAGGCTAATAATTTAACTTATATAGCAATCCTAAATGACTCGTAAATTTTTTAGCCCACCCCAACCCTCCCCGAAGCCGCGGGGAGGGAGTCAGAAATTCTGAAATGATTTAGGATTGCTATATACTTATTTTACAATCGAAATCTGTGTAAAAATTTTATTTTTGCAAACATCACATTATATTTAATAATATACAATAAAATTAGGGAAAAAGTCAAGTAGATGCGGAAAAAAATTAGAAACTTTTTAATTAATTAAAAATTAAAAATAAATAAATTTACCAATCCCAAACTTTAACAAATCCACGTATATTGCAAATATATAACTAGCTGAGCATTATCGATGATTAATGTTCAGAGGATCTGCAAGTTATCAAAAAGATGTGAGGTGCTCCGCGCGCACCTCACAATCTCAAGCGTTAGAGAAAAGCCCCGCGTGGGAATAGGTAGAAATTTAAACAGGTTCTAACTGGGAAATTACCTTTTCCATGTGTTGGGCAACTTGGCTTTCTTTTTCCACAGAATTGGTTTCCATGTAAACGCGCATCAATGGTTCGGTTCCCGAAGGCCGCAGCAGTACCCAGCCACCGTCTTCAAGATAAAGTTTAATCCCGTCTTTGCGGCCGATTTCCTTAACGCCGATACCTGCTACTTCTGTGGGGGGATTCTTGGTAAAAGATTCCAAAACGGCTGCTTTGTGGGCTTCTTCTAGGTGCAAGTCCAAGCGTTTGTTGTAAAGGGGGCCGTCGGCTTCTTTAATGGCTTCTTCGACTAACTGAGACAGCGGTTTGCCTTCATAGGCGATCGCCTCAGCAACTAGCATATCAGCTAAAATCCCGTCTTTTTCGGGGATGTGACCCAAAACGCTCAAACCGCCAGACTCTTCGCCACCGATGAGCACCGCAGTTTCCCGCATTTTTTCGCCGATGTATTTAAAACCGACTGCGGTTTCGTAGATTGTTAAACCGTACTTGGCGGCTAAATTGTCCAGTAAATGAGTAGTTGCGACTGTACGGACGATCGCCCCAGTCAAGCCTTTATTCTTCACCAAGTGACGCGCCAGCAGCAACAGCACGGTGTTTGGAGTCAAGACATTTCCCAACTCGTCAACAATACCAAAACGATCGCTGTCGCCATCGGTAGCCAAACCCAAATCCGCCGAATCCTTCTTAACAGCTTCCACCAACTCAACTAACTGTTCCCCCTTGGGTTCGGGCATTCCGCCGCCAAACAGCACGTCGCGGTAGGTGTGAAAACTTTCGACATCGCAGCCGCAGTGTTCCAAAACGCCGTCGAGATAGCCGCGAGAAGTCGAATAAAGCGCGTCGTACTTCACCTTCAACTTAGCAGAGCGAATCCGCTCCACATCTATCAAAGTATAAAGAAACTTCAGATATTCGGGTTTCGGGTCAAAAGTCGAAATTTTATCGTTGTGACTGCCTTTGGCTGGGGCATCAGAAGCACCAGCAATATTTGCCACAATTGTATCGGTAATTTCTGGGGTTGCCGGGCCCGCGTAGTCGGGGATGTATTTGATGCCGCAGTAAGGTGCGGGATTGTGCGAAGCCGTGAACATCAGAGCTCCTGCGGAGTTTAAATGCTTGGCGCTGTAGGCGATGACTGGTGTCGGGCAATCTCGATCGACCACTTTCACAGTCCATCCCAAATCTGCCAATACTTCAGCCGCCGTGCGGGCGAACTCGTCTGCCAGAAAGCGGGTATCGTAGGAGACTAGAACTGGGCGGTCTTTGGTGTAAGCGGTTTCTAGGTAACTGGCGATCGCCCGGGTAACTTTTCGCACGTTGGCAAAAGTAAAGTCATGGGCAATCAGTCCCCGCCATCCATCGGTTCCGAACTTGATTTCTGTTGAATTGCTGCTGGCGCTCATTTTATCCACTTCCTCTCGTCCTATTAATCCTACCCGAAGGCATAGCCTTAAAGAGCTAGTGGCCGTGCTGTTTTTGAGGAGCGATCGCCCGTGCGGCCCAATCAACCCCATCTTATCGCTATCGGGGCAAGCTCTCTCTGCAGGAGGAGGACTCGAACCAGCCGGAGTTGATATCCTTGAACACGTATCG
>JAICRN010000071.1 GCA_025937335.1 Microcoleus sp. TY_ISSM_2_bin.22 | reverse complement strand
ATGAATTTTGAAAGTATTTTTTCATAAGAATTTCAAAATAGTTAATAAAGATGTGGGTAACGCATAGTTTAAAAAGGATGGAACACTCAAAGTCCCCATTTTAAACTCGAATTTAGGGGTAGATCTGCGTAAGCCATGTACATTTTGATCCCTACCAATAACTGGCAGAATAGGTAAACAGGCAGGACTAACCGCAATGAATGTAGAAGGTACAAACTCCTTGAATCATCAAGAAGAGCTTACTGTAAATTTTCCTCAAGAGCTATGTACGGACTGCCAAGCACTCGAAGCACGATTTGCGGTGATAGTAGATCACATGGCTGAGGCCTTCATTTCTATTAATTCAGAATGGCACTGCACCTATGTAAACCATAAAGCAGAGCAGCTTTTAAACAGGAAGCGGCAACACCTCACCGGCAAAAATATATGGACTGTATTTTCTGTCGATCTTACCTCTGAGCTATATAAATATTGTCATCAAGCGATCGCAACGCCAACGGCAATCGAGTTTGAAGACCACTACCCCTCACTCAACAAGTGGTTGAGAATTCGTTGCATCAAGAGTGAAGATGGCTTACTCCTTTACTTCCAAGACACGAGTGAAACATTTCAAGCCGATCGACAATTAAAAGCCGAAATCGCCAATTCGCAGCAGGTAGAAGCCTCTCTTGAGAAAGAACAAGACTTTTTGAAGGCAATCCTAAACAACGTTCAAGCTGGTATTGTGGCTTGCGATGCCGATGGCATATTGACTGTATTTAACCAAGCAGCTAAAGATTTTCATGGATTACCTCAGCAGCCAGTTCCACCCGATCGATGGGCAGAATATTATGGCTTGTATTTGCCCGACGGCAAAACACGCATGAAAACAGAGGATATTCCCCTGTTCCAGGCATTGCAAGGACACAACGTTCGTGATGTGGAAATGATGATTGTTCCGCAGCAGGGAACTGCGCGATTGCTGTTAGCCACTGGACAGGCGATTATTGCAGCAAACGGCGAAAAACAGGGTGCAGTTGTCGTGATGCACGACATTACACAACGCAAGCAGGCAGAAACGGCTCTGCGCGAGGGTGAAGCCCAATTATCGAGCATCTTCCAAACTATTCCTGATGGCATCACCATTCTAGATTCTACCGGACAGATTATTGCCGCAAATAGGGCAGCAGAGAGGATTTTAAGATTGACTCACAGCGACATTGTGGAGCGAGGCTATAACGATCCATCCTGGTTCATTACAACCGTGGAGGGTCATCCTTTCCCAGAAGATGAACTGCCGTTTGCGCGGGTGATGCAAACAGGTGAGCCTGTTTATGGTATAGAACACGCCATTAGCCATGCCGATGGAACTCGCACGATTCTGTCGATCAATGCTTCCCCTTTGTTTGACGCAGAGGGGCAAATTATCAATATCATTGCTGCTTTCAGCGACATTACTGAACGCAAGCAAACCGAAGACGAACGAGTACAGCTTGTTCAAGAACAGGCAGCCCGTGCTGTAGCAGAGAATTCTCAACAACAATCAGCATTTTTAGCCCAAGTGAGTGCTGTCCTTTCCTCTTCACTAGAGTACGAACAAACTCTCCAAAGCGTTGCAAAGCTTGCAGTTCCTTATTTTGCAGATTGGTGCAGTGTCGATCTGCTGAATGACGATCGCACAATTGGTCGCGTTGCGGTGGCTCATTCAGATCCCGAAAAAGTAAAGTTTGCCTGGGAGTTGGATCGACGCTTTCCCAGACATCTCGATGATGGGTATGGCATTGCTAAAGTCATGCAAACAGGACAGGTTGAAATTGCAATTGAGATTGCAGATGAACAGTTAGTTGCCGCAGTGCCCAATGGTGAATACCTGGAAATCTTGCGTGGAGTTGGCTTAAAGTCCTGCATCCTTGCACCGCTAAAGGCACGCGGGCGCGTGTTGGGCAGCATTACGTTGGTGTTTGCTGAATCCGATCGCCGCTATCGCCTGGAAGACATTGCCCTGGCTGAAGATTTGGCTCAGCGAGCAGCGATCGCCATTGATAACGCTCGTCTCTATAATGAAACACAACAAGCGCAATTAGCCGCCGAACTCGCTGCGAAGCGGACGGCTCGACTCCTGGCATTGATGACAGCGTTGTCTGAATCGCTAACCTCGGCTCAAGTGGCTCAGGTGATTATTGAACACGGAATGTCTGCACTGGGAGGGAGTTGTGGTTTGCTTGCGGTATTAAACCAGGATGCAAGCGAACTGGAGATTATTCAAGCGATCGGGTACGAGCACGTAGGAGAATTTCTGCGCAGTTTTTCGATTCATGCACCTTATCCTCTGGCAGAAGCCGTGCGAACTGGGCAACCTGTTTGGGTAGAAACCATCGAAAACCGAATTGCCCGTTATCCTGATTTAGCTGAAGCTTATGCCAAGGTTGGTTCAGAAGCCTGGATTTCAGTGCCGTTGTTGATTGAAGGACAAGCCGTTGGTGGGCTGTCGCTCAGCTTTTCGACCGTTCCCCAGCTTTGTGAGAGCGATCGGGCTTTCGTTTTGGCACTGGCACAGATGTCGGCGCAGGCGATCGACCGAGCAAGGCTCTACGAGTCTGAACGGCAAGCAAGGGCACAAGCAGAAGCAGCTAACCGAATTAAAGATGAGTTCTTAGCTGTCTTGTCCCACGAATTGCGAACTCCGTTGAATCCGATTCTGGGTTGGACTCGACTGCTGCGAAGAGGAACTCTGGATTCCAGCAAGAGGGCGGTAGCTCTTGAAACGATTGAACGCAACGCCGAGTTGCAAGTTCAACTGATTGAGGACTTGCTGGATATTTCTCGGATTCTGCAAGGCAAGCTGAGTTTGAACTCTACTCCAGTTAATTTGAAAACAACTCTTAAAGCTGCGATCGAAACAGTTAGTTTAGCCGCCGAAGCGAAGAATATTCAAATTGAAACCCAGCTAGAACCCAATGTCAGCCACGTGTTAGGAGATGCTACCCGATTGCAACAAGTTGTCTGGAATTTGCTGACCAATGCCATTAAGTTCACCCCTACGGGAGGTCGAGTTGAAGTTGAGGTAAAAACGATTGATTCCTATGCTCAAATTCAAGTCAGGGATACAGGGAAAGGAATTAAGCCAGAATTTATTCCTTATGTCTTTGACACATTTCGGCAAGCCGATAGCAGTATTACGAGAACATTTGGTGGGTTAGGGCTGGGATTGGCGATCGTGCGTCATATCGTTGAGCTACATGGTGGAACTGTCAAAGCCGAAAGTTTTGGAGAAGGACAGGGAGCAACTTTTACCGTCACACTTCCCTTATTAGTCAGAAGCAATGAGGCAAAAAGTGACCGCAAGGAAAATGTATCACTCAATGCTCACACTTCACCCTTGGCTAGATTATGTATTCTGGCAGTCGATGACGAACTAGACAATTTAGAATTAGTTCAATTTATCTTGGAACAAGCGGGAGCCACCGTGATCTCTGTATCTTCAGCAACCGATGTGCTACCGCAACTCACTAAATTTAAGCCAGATGTTTTGATTGCTGATATTGGGATGCCACAAATCGATGGCTATAAGTTGATTTGTCAAATCAGACAGCTATCTAGAGACCAGGGAGGACAGATTCCCGCGATCGCTCTGACAGCATTTGCAGGTGAGATCGATCGACAGCAAGCACTAGCAGCGGGATTTCAAAAGCATCTTCCCAAGCCTGTTGAGCCTGAAATGTTAGTACAGACAATTGAGCAATTGCTTCATCCAATAGGGTAAGTCAGAACGGGAGCATCTCAATGAAAGCAGCCCAGCTAGAAATTGGATTTTTGAGCCAGGAGGCAGAAGGAAATAAGAAGAAGGAAGGAGTCAGAAAAAGTGTTTTTACAAATATGAAATGCTCCCAGGCAGAACATTAAACATCTGGGTAAATTAAGATTCAGCTACTTCGGTACAAAGATTTCAAGTTAATCTGTCCTGGACGCATCGGGGCCCCGAAACCGGGTTTTGGACCATGGGTGCGGTCTACAACCCGTCTTTTCGTAAAAAAACCCGCTTTCTAAACCATCCTGCGTCCAGGACTAAAAAAGTTGAACGTGCGATCGACTCAAGCAATGCAAGTCGGATGGCTGCCCGATATCAGAAGCTGGCTGCAAATTATACAGCCACGATCGCGATCGCCTGCATTCTGTTGTGTTGTAGTTTGAAAACACCCCCTAGGGCGCACTATAAATATAGAAGTTTTGCGTAATTCCTGATGAATAAATATCTTAACAGTCTTTGCTTGACCGGTCTGCTGTTCATCCTGCCTGTTTGTCCCGCGACAATTGCCCGCGCTCAGCTTCCCGAAACTTCCGATACTAATGCCAAGCAAACAAATCTCCTCAAAGATGAACTGTTTTTTGGCTTAACTAAACCGGGAGGCGAGACAATTTCGGAAGCAGAATGGCAGGAGTTTGTCAAGGCAGTTATTACCCCTCGCTTTCGAGAAGGGCTAACTGTATTAGAGGGTTCGGGGCAGTTTCTCAACAGCTCGGGAATTCTGATTCGAGAAAACTCTAAAATAGTTATTTTGATTTATGAAAGTAGCCCAGAAAAAAATCAAGCTATTAATGAAATTATCGAAACTTACAAACGCACTTTCCAGCAAGAGTCCGTTTTGCGGGCCACGAGCGAAGTAAAGGTTTCCTTCTGATGCGGTCATCGAATCAGTGTATTTATGATATTATTTGTGATGAGCAAGGTCATACCCTCAAAGATAAGTAGGGTGCGGGTGCAAGCAAAATCATAATTTTTGGGTATCGATCGCACACTGCAACAAGTCGTTAGAAAAACCTGCCCGGGAGAAAACAAAAACATGACGAACGACGGCAACCAAAAAGCTGAACCGCCGGAAAGCGAGGATTCAAAAGATTTGGACGGTATGGCGAAAGCTTTTCTTGTGAGCGTGGCTTGGTCTTACGCAGAGGCATTGGAGCGAACGAAACGATCGCAAAATCCACAGGAACCAGCGCCGGAATCTCCGACAGAACAAGTCGAACGCGATCCTGAAAACAATTAATGAAAGACTATTAATGCCATCGATTTGCCAAACTATCTGGGGGTGCGATCGAAGGCAATAGTCAGTTAGGTGTTTGGAATTAAGAACAATCAACTCACCACAGCGAACTGTGCAGCTAAAATCAGATTTGTATTGGATTTTACAATAAAAAAACTGAAAGCCCCGTGACCAAGAATTTCAAAGGTGGTACAAGCCCCCGTCTCGATCCGTGGAATCAATCCAAAATCTCAAATCTCAAATCCTCAAGCCCCCGAATTTATCCGTGGGGTCAATCCAAAATCTCAAATCTCAAATCTAAAATCGAATGACCCTTCAACAAGCTCAGGAGAAGCTTTAGTCCGGGGATGACAACTGCATTGCAGGTTTAAACCTCAACCTATATCTATTCTTAAAAGAGATTTAAACTAAACAATGTACGGTTTTACCGCTACAGTGTACAAAACAAATAACCAATTTTTAGATCGGTCTCATGTCTAATTCAAAAATGATTGGTAAAGCGATCGCAGGTAGCCTTTGCTTGGGCATCCTCATTAGCTTCAACGCCTCACTCGGCCCGGCATCCGCAGCAGCACCAACAGTTGCTGAAGCTACAGCCCCGGCCGCCAGCAACATCGACACGCAACTCCTAGGTCAATGGCAAGGCACAGTCCCCTCCGGTCAGTCTTTCACCTTCGTCTTTGCCCCAGAAGGCAAATTGTTTCTCATGGCTAAAGGCCCCGACGGAGCCGCCCGCGCCAAAGAAATGAGGTACAAAGTTAATCTCGGTGAAAAACCGATGCACATTGATGTCGGCCTCAGCAGCACAGAAACCGTTGAGACTGTTTTTGAATTGACTGCCGAAGGTCAAATGCGCCTTCAGTTGCAAGGCACTAATCCCGGACAGGCGAGACCTAATGCCTTAAACGAACAGGCAACCGTGTTTAAAAAGGTCTCCGAGGCCACTGCACTGCCTGCTGACACTCAAGTCATCGGTTTTTGAGGAAAATTGCAGGCAGAAGGCACTTATCGCAATTGTCAATTGAGTGAGGTACTGATTGGGATTTTCGATTTTCGATTTTCGATTGCGAAATTGGTAAGAAAACAGGCGAGTACCTCACCTGATTGAGATCCGCTATAACTAGCTCTGAGTTTTCAGATTGCCACGCTTCGCGAGGAACGAAGCAATCTTAAAACTTTCCCCGTGCCTTCTGCCTTCAATACCTGATACAATCTTGTCATGAAACAAGTCCTGACAGTATCTTGCAAGCTCCAAGTAGCGCCTGAGCAGTCCATCAAAATTGATGCAACCCTTCAGGCGTTCGCGAGTGCTTGTGAATATGTGAATCAAACTGTGTCGCCAACTCTGACAAATGAATTGGCGATACAATCCTTGGTATATCACAATGTCAGAGATATGTTTGGACTCTCGGCGCAGTTGGCAATCCATGCTGTTAGACGGGTTTCTGGCAACAGAAAAATAGCTAAAAAAGATGGGAAGCCTGTTAACAAATTTGCTCCTACTAGCGTCACTTACGATACCCGTATCTTTTCTTTTAGGGAAAAAGATTGGACAGTAAGTTTGACTGCTACTGGTGGTAGGGAGCGGTTTACACTGGCTATCGGGAACTACCAACTTGGATTATTGAAAGGTCAAAACCCCAAGACTGCTACTTTGTGCAAACGCAAAAATGGCAGTTACTATCTTAATATTCAGCTTGAATCTCAGCCAGCCGAGCTTCCACCCAGCAATCAAGTTTTGGGCTGTGATTTGGGTAGGACTGATATTGCAGTTACTGATGATGGAGATACATTTAGCGGTAAACAAATTACCAAAGTTAGAAATCATTATGCCAAGTTGAGAGCAAATATCCAGCGAAAAGCCACCAAAGGCACACGCAGCTCTCAGCGTAGATGTCGAGAATTGTTGAAACGGTTGTCGGGCCAGGAAAAACGCTTTCAGACCTTAGTAAATCAGACTATCAGTCACCGTATCGTAACGAAGGCTCAAAACAAAAATCAAGTTATCGCTTTGGAAGATTTGACGGGAATTAGGGAACGCACAAATCAGCAGCCACGCTCGCAGAAAGAGCGGAGACTTAGCAATAGCTGGGCCTTCTTTCAGTTGCGTCAATTCCTCATCTACAAAGCTATAAAGCATAGCGTAAAGATTCTGTTTGTTGAGCCTAGATACACCAGCAAAATGTGCCACAAGTGCAATCACATTCATCCTGTAAAGGGTGAGTCCTATAGGAATGGCAAAAAGTTCGCTTGTGCTCATTGTGGATGGAAAGGTGATGCCGACTTAAACTGCAGTAAGAATATTGCTGCTATTGGGGCTTTCGTAAATAAGCCCGAAGGTTCGAGATTGTTTTGCAATGTGCAAGATCATTTCAGGGCTATTGAAAGCCCACCCTGTACCTGTACTCAGGTCAGTGCTGGGTAATTTACCAGGCCCTGCTACAATCCACTTAATCTCCATTTAACTTTTGCCATAGACCTCCATGAGTGAAACCGTCCTAGAAGTTCGCAACCTGCGGGTTGAATTTCAATCTGCGGACGCAGGCGATGCGTCTGCAACAGTCAAAGCTGTTGACGGCATTTCGTTTGAGGTCCAGCGAGGGCAAACTCTGGGCATCGTGGGAGAGTCGGGGTCGGGCAAATCGGTAACATCCCTGGCTGTTATGGGTTTGCTGTCGAGTTCGTCAACGAAAATCGAGGGCGAAATTTGGTTTTCTCCGACAAAAGACGGTGGTAGCAAGGGGCCTGTGAATCTGCTGGAAATCCCGGACCGGGAAAAACAAACATACCGGGGCAGCCAGATTGCGACGATTTTTCAAGAGCCGATGAGTTCGCTAAATCCCGTTTATACGATCGGATTTCAACTCACAGAAGCCATTTGTTTGCACCAACAGGTATCGCAGACAGAAGCGCGGCGCAAAGCTGCTTCTCTGCTGCAAGAGGTGAAGCTGCTACCGGGCGACGATGAGATAGGGCAGCGGTGTTTGGCTTTGCGGCAAGAACATTCCCGGGCTGCTGCGGGGAATCAAGCAGTTATAGAAGACGATCGCGATTTGATGCAGCTCGTCAACGGCCAAAAACAAGCTATGCTAGATCGCTACCCCCACGAACTCTCAGGCGGTCAAATCCAGCGCGTGATGATTGCAATGGCCATTTCTTGCAATCCAACTTTATTAATTGCTGACGAACCGACCACGGCTTTGGACGTAACCGTGCAGGCAACAATCTTAGCTTTGCTGCGGGAGTTGCGGGACTCTAGAGGCATGGCAATGATTTTTATTACCCACGATTTGGGCGTCATTGCTGAAATTGGCGATACGGTGGCGGTGATGTACCGAGGCAAGATTGTTGAGTGCGGTGCGATCGAACAAATTTTCAGCAATCCCCAACATCCTTACACAAAAGGTTTATTAGCTTGCCGCCCAACTCTCGACCGGCAAAGGCGCCGCTTGCCTACAGTTTCCGATTTTATGGATGTCACCACAAATGCTAGCGGCGAATTAGTAATTGTCGAGAAAAATGCCGATGTAGACGGCGACAACAGCGGCGGAAATCCCGCTTTTGCAACAGGAAAACCGCCTCGGCTGCCGCATATTTCCGGCCCTTTACTGGCTGTTAATAACTTGCGAGTCGGTTTTCCGGTGCAGGGGATGTTTGGCGAAACAAAACGCTTTTTTATGGCGGTCAACGATATTTCTTTTGAGGTTTACCCGGGCGAGACTTTGGGTTTGGTGGGCGAGTCTGGCTGCGGCAAATCAACTTTGGCGAGGGCTTTGCTGCAATTAATTCCGATCGCCAGCGGTAAAGTGTTTTTTGAAGGTCAAGAAATTACGCCTCCTGCGAAAAGTAGTGCGGCATCGCAGTGGATGGCTAATTATCGGATGCAAAAAGAGTACGATCGCAAATTGCGGTGGCTGCGGCGCGATATGCAAATTATTTTTCAAGACCCTTTTAGTTCTCTCGATCCGCGCCTAAATGTTGGGGATGCGGTGATGGAACCGATGGTGATTCACCGTTTTGGTAAGAACCAGAAAGAACAGCGCGATCGCGCGGCTTATTTGTTGGAGAGAGTGGGTTTAAATCCAGATTTTATGCGCCGCTACCCTCACGAGTTTTCGGGCGGACAGCGGCAGCGAATTTGTATTGCTAGAGCTTTGGCTTTGAATCCTAAGTTTATTATTTGCGATGAGTCGGTTTCGGCATTAGATGTGTCGGTGCAGGCGCAAGTTTTAAATTTGCTGAAGGAGTTGCAAACAGAGTTTGGACTGACTTATATTTTTATTTCTCACGATTTGAGCGTGGTCAAGTTTATGAGCGATCGCGCGATCGTCATGAACAAAGGTAAAATCGAAGAAATTGGCACTGCCGAACGCATTTACCGCCAACCGCAGCAAGCTTACACGCGACAACTTATAGCTTCTATTCCTGCAGGCAACTTAGAGCGAATTCGGCAACAGCAACTAGGTCGCCAAGCTGCTTGGCCCCCATCGCCGGCAGATGAATCGAAACACTTTTGAGATCTACTGTGTTTTAAACTGGTATCAATTACCAATTGCCCGTTACCAATTACCAATTACTAATTAGCGATTACGCGCGAAGATATCGTACAACGAAAAACTGCTACAAATATTTTTTTCATTTTATTTTCACAAATTAGCAATTTATATTTATTGTAAATTCATAATTTATTTATGGTCAAATTCAACCTGCTTGAACTTGACTAATAGGCCTGGTTGTTCAACCCACACCCAAGGTGGTTCACGCAGTATTTTCATACATCAAACCCGGTCATTCCTGGACGCAAAAAGTGCTATAATACGCTACTATAACGCGGTAAGCAGCTTCATCCGCAGCCTGCATAATTAGGTTCTGCGTCCAATTAGCTAGATTAGGCCAAATGTCCAATGAGTAACAGCAATATGTAGCGTAGTATTATAGATAAACTCTTTCTATGAGTCGGAAAAAGTAACAAATGCACACCTCAGCTAAAAAGAGATTGCTCGCTAATTCCGTAAATACACTTAATTATCTAGCCAGCTTGCGTAAATCTACGCAAATTTTAAAATGCTAGATTTCGCAAGCTAACAAAGTTTTAAAAAATTTAAACATTTTTATTGTAATTTTGAGTCACCACAAGTAAAACGGAATCAACAGTAAAAAAATGAAGTATTCTGTTCGTATCGAAGAATTCAAAAGCACTAAATTATTGAACTTACTGCAACTATTGTTGAGAAAATTCACGGCAGCAGTCACCAGAGTAGAAAAGGCAGAAGGCAGCAAGCAGTATGAAAAAAAAATCAGCCTAGCGACGATCGCCCCTGGCAGTTTATTGTCAATTTTGATAATTGTACTGCTGGTGTTAAACGGGTGGCTCGTAGTTGGCAGCGGCGATCGTTTCTACCATCGCCAACTCGCCCTGGGATTTTTGGCAATAGCAAACATTATATTTTTGGCGGTATCGGCGCGCTCAAAAGCTTCTGCTGTCGCAGCCCAAAACCATAGCCCATCCAGCGAACCCGACGGGGGCGATCGCTTTTTTAGCCTCTCGCTAGATTTGCTGTGCGTCATTGGTTTTGACGGTTATTTAAAACGTATCAACCCAGCAGCAGAAAAAATCCTCGGCTATTCCCCAGCAGAAATGGTGGGCAAACTCTTCATTGAATTCGTGCATCCAGACGATCGCGAAGCTACTTTAAAAGAAGCTGAAAGTATTGCTGCGGGGAATAATACCGTTGGGTTTCAAAACCGCTGGCGCTGTCAAAACGGTTCTTACAAGTGGATAGCCTGGACAGTTAGCCCTTTCTCCGAGGAAGAATTGATGTATGCTATCGGCCGTGACATTACCGCTCAAAAAAAAGCAGAAGCAGCGCTGCAAGAAAGCCAGCGTTTTGTTGAGCGAATTGCCAATACCAGTCCGAATCTTCTCTATGTTTACGACGAAACAGAGCAGCGAAATGTCTACAGCAACCGCGAAATCACTGACACCCTCGGCTATACCGCCGAAGAAGTTCAACAAATGGGCAGCAGTCTGTTACCTACCATTATCCACCCTGAGGATTTAGCTAAATTTCCCGAATGTTGGCAGCAATTAGAAAATGCTCCCGACGGCGAGGTTGTTGAGTACGAATATCGGGTGCGCGACAAACAAAATTGTTGGCATTGGTTAGTCAGCAGGAATATTGTATTTAGCAGAACAGATGAGGGAAAAATTCAGCAACGCCTCGGTGCTGCAACGGACATTACAGAGCGCAAAATAGCTGAACAAGCTTTAGCAGAACAATTGAAACTTTCTTTATTCACAGCAGATGTGGGAATTGCTCTAACTCAAAACCAGACTTTGCTTGCAACTTTGCAATATTGCAGCGAAGCAGTTGTGCGCCATTTGGATGCTGCGTTTGTTCGGATTTGGACGCTGAATGAAGAGGGAACTTTATTAGAACTGCAAGCAAGTGCGGGGATATATACTCACATTGACGGCGCTCACAGCCGCATTGCTGTCGGTGAGTTCAAAATTGGTTTAATCGCCCTGGAGCGAAAACCTCACATCACTAATTCTGTGCAAGAAGATCCCCGAATCCACGACAAAGAATGGACGAAACGAGAAGGAATGGTGGCTTTTGCTGGATATCCGCTAATTGTTGACAATCAGTTGCTGGGAGTAATCGCGATGTTTGCTCGCGAGGAGTTGAATGAAGCAACGCTGGTTGCTTTTTCCTCAAGTGCCGATGCGATCGCCCTGGGAATTAAGCGCAAACAAACAGAAGAAGCTCTCGACACACAAAAGCAAACTTTGAGGGCAATTATTGATAACGCTCCTATTTGGGTGTGGCTGACTGACACTAAAGGCAAGATGCTGTTGGTTAACAAAACTTTTTGCGAATCTGTGAACGTTCCTGAAGAAAGATTTTTAGCAGCTTCTCATTCTTCAGAAATTTTGGGAGGGGAAGCATTTGCTAAGTGCATGGCATCAGACGTGCAAGTTTTGAGTCAAGATACTCCTTTTTATGCTGATGAAATAATGCAGTTTGCTGACGGTAACAATCACCATTTAGAGGTAATTAAAGCTAAGGTAAAAGATGCTAACGGCAGCACTATCGGCTTAATCGGTTTGGGTTTGGACGTTACAAAACAACAAGAAGCTCAAAGACAGTTGCAAAAGTCGGAAGCGAAATTCCGCAAATTAGCAGAGCAGGAAGCGCTGCTGAACCACCTAGCTAGCAATATCCGCGAATCTCTGGATTTAGATACTATTTTGGCAACAACTGTGCAGCAGATTCGCGACTTGCTGCAACTCGATCGCTGTCAGTTTATTTGGTATTGGTCAGACGCCTCGCCGCCAGTTTGGGCCGTGGAATACGAGGCAAAAAATGACGATTTGCCTTCGCTTTTGGGTTTAGTTCCTGCTGGTGTGACTGGTTCTCATGCCGAGCGGATTGCCAATTTGGAAATAATTCGGGTTGATGATTGCGAGACTCTTACCGATCCAGCAGAGCGGGAATTTTTCAGGTATGTAGGATTCAAATCTCTCCTGGACATTCCCCTTCAAACATCCGCTGGTAAAATAGGGGTAATTTGCTGTAGCGATTCTAGCAGCGTGCGGTGTTGGAGCGATGCAGAAGTGGAACTGTTAGTCGCAGTGGGCAACCAATTGGCGATCGCCATTAATCAAGCGGAACTTTACACTAAAAGCGTCGATTCAGCTCGGATAGCACAAGAACAAGCTGCCAAACTCGAAGTAACTCTGTGCGAACTCCAGCAAGCTCAAACTCAGCTCGTGCAGGCAGAAAAAATGTCTAGTCTCGGTCAGATGGTAGCAGGAATTGCCCACGAAATCAATAACCCAGTCAGCTTTATTTTCGGCAATCTTACCTACACAGAAGAATACACCACAAACCTGATGAAACTGGTGCAAATGTATCGAGATGAATACCCGAAACCTTCTCCCGATCTTCAGCAGGCAATAGAGGTGTTAGAGCTGGATTTTGTGCTAGACGACTTGCCGAAAATGCTGTCTTCTATGCAGGTGGGAGCCACTCGCATCCGCGATATCGTGAGGAGTTTGCGGAATTTTTCTCGCCTAGATGAATCTGACATGAAAAAGGTTAATATTCATGAAGGCATCGACAGCACATTGATGATTTTAGAACACCGTCTGAAAGTTCAGCCCGTTAGCGTAGCGGGTACTCAGTACCGTTGCCCCGCAATTCAACTCGTTAAAGAATACGGACAATTGCCACTGGTGGAGTGCTACGCCGGACTGTTGAATCAGGTGTTTATGAATATTATCGCCAACGCTATTGATGTTTTACAACAACCGCTCGAAAATCCGGGAGTTATCCGCATTCGTACAGAGGTAGAAGGTACTCTCGCTGTGATTAGAATTGCTGATAACGGTGCAGGCATGACCGATCGAGTCAAGCAGCGGATATTTGACCCGTTCTATACTACAAAACCGATCGGTTCGGGGACGGGGATGGGTTTAGCGATTTCCCATT
>JAICRN010000016.1 GCA_025937335.1 Microcoleus sp. TY_ISSM_2_bin.22 | reverse complement strand
GCTAACTACTTCAATAACCAGCGGAATTGATGCTCCTTGAGTCACAGTGGAGAATTTTTTCCACATAGGTTCTGACGCTAAGTTGGGGCGATTTAATATCGGAATATCGGGCGAATAAGCTGATTCGTTTTCCAGTGGCTTAACTAATGCTTGTTTGGGGATGAAGTACGGAAGTTTTACCTTTCTAAACTCAGCAGTTAACTCTGAGGCTAAAAAACCGATAACTTCTTCATGGTCTCCTAATGGCTGTGACATTTCAACAATCTCTCCATTGTGCAGTTCGTAACGTGCATTTTCGGGCTTCCATTCCGCAAATTCTTCAAAAGTTAGCGTTTTAGTTGCTGTTTGAATCATGGTTATTCTCCTTAGTGATGACTGGGGCGGGCTAGAAGCCCACCCCACAAGAAAACTCACTCTTTGTGGAACAGGCCGGAAAGCCTGTTGGGCCCACCTCACAAGAAAACTTATGTCTTGTGGAACAGGCAAGATGCCTGTTCGCGGGTTTAATCGATAAGCTGTCTAGGATCTAAATTGTATTTTTCGGGCGGGCGAGACGCCCACCCCACAAGAAAATTTAAGTCTTGTGGAACAGGCATCTTGCCTGTTCTTAAAAATAGTGTTAAATGCAAGTTCATACCCACATGATGTTACCAATTACCAATTCCCCATTACCATTTTATCAATTGTGCATCTTGATTAAAAAACTTCCGTGACAATCCCTCAGTCAACAGCAGAGTTGCGATTAAAGTTGCCAGCGCTAACACAAACATAATCAAAATCTGGTAAGATGCTGCATCGAGAGGACTGACACCGCTCAGCATTTGACCTGTCATCATTCCGGGTAAAGTCACAATTCCTACCACTGTCATTGTGTTTAATGTCGGGATTAATCCAGCTTTGATCGCATCTTTGCGGTACTGTTTTACTGCTTGCTGCGGCGTGGAACCTAAACTTAAATGGGTTTCTATTTCTAACTGGCTGCTATTAACTGTACTGAGAAGTCTTTCGCCGGCGATCGCCCCAGCATTCATGGCATTGCCCAAAATCATACCCGCTAAAGGAATTAGGTATTGCGGTTCGTACCAAGGGTCAGGTTGCAAAATTAGCAAGTTTGTATAGGCGAGAGTCAAGGCCGTACTGATAAAAATTGAACCCCAAACTAAGGGCAGTAAGTTCTTGATTTTTTTGCTGATGCGGTTGCTGGCAACCATGCTAGCTGTTGTCAGCATGATTGCTAAAACTGCTAAAACCAGCCCAGGATTTTTCCCCTCGGGGTCAAATACGACTGCGAGCACGTAGCCGACTAAGATTAGCTGGATCAGGGTGCGCCCCGCCGCGATCGCGATCGCCCCCTCCAATCCCAATCCCTGCCACGCCGAAAGCCCGATCGCGATCGCCACCATCCCCAAAGCCCAACCCAAATCTGTAAAATCTAGCTGAATTAACACCGGCCCACCCTTTCGATAATGTGATTGTTTGCCTGTCCAAATATAAGATATTGCAATAAAGGTTTCTCAGAAACAGTTTTGCTGTAAGAATTTGCTTTGATGATGGTTGCAATTTGTGGTGTGAAGAGTGAATAATGTTCCCCCCCTCGACTTAACCCGCCAGTACGCCTTAATTGGCGACGAGATAACTGCTGCGGTGCAAAAAGTGCTTGCCTCTGGTGGCTACGTAGGCGGCCCGGCCGTAAAGAGTTTTGAACGAGAGTTCGCCGAGTATACGGGAGTTTCCGAGTGCGTCGGCTGCAACTCCGGCACAGATGCGCTAATTTTGGCTTTGCGAGCTCTCAAAATTGGCCCTGGCGATGAAGTGATTACCACTCCTTTTACCTTTTTTGCTTCGGCTGAGACAATTAGCGCCGTCGGCGCAACTCCCGTGTTTGTCGATATAGACAGCGGGACTTTTAATATGGATGTCGAGCTCCTCGAAGCGGCAATTACTGAAAAAACCAAGGCAATTATGCCCGTGCACATCTTCGGCCAACCGGTAGACATGACTCGGTTGATGGAAATTGCGACTCGACACAATTTAGCCGTAATTGAAGATTGCGCCCAGTCTGTCGGGGCCGAGTGGCAGTCTCGAAAAGTCGGCAGCATCGGCCATGTCGGCTGCTTCAGTTTTTATCCAACCAAAAATTTAGGCGCTTGCGGTGACGGTGGCGCGGTGACGACAAACGATCGAGCCCTCGCAGCTTCAATGAGAATGCTCAAAGAACACGGACAGTCTTCTAGGTATTTCTACGAAGAAATCGGCTACAACAGCCGTTTAGACGCCCTGCAAGCGGTGATTCTCAGCATTAAATTGCGGTATCTCGACACTTGGAACGCCCAGCGGCGGGAGAAAGCGGCACTTTACAGCGAATTTCTCTCCCGCGTGCCCGGAGTTGCCGTCCCCAAAGCATTGCCGGAAGCAAAAGGAGTTTGGAATCAATACACGATCCGGCTGACAACTTCAGAAGAGGCGCAAAATCCCTCTGGCAATTTTCGAGATAGGATGCGGGCTCAGTTGCAGGAATGCGGCATCGGTTCGATGGTTTACTATCCGTTACCTTTGCACCTCCAACCTGTTTACAAATCTTTGGGCTATCAAGCAGGTCAGTTGCCGCAGGCCGAGCAAGTTTGCCGCGAGGTCTTGTCTTTGCCGATGTTCCCGGAACTGTCGAGGGATCAACAAGAGCGGGCGATTTATGGTCTGAAAGATTGCTTGGCTCAGTCCGTGAAGTTTTTTGACTGAACACTTGTACTTTTATGTACTATATTTAATGAAAAGAAACAAATTTAGGCTGGCAATCCGCCTCGAACGGGTGCATTTTCCGCTCGCCTAAAACTTGAAATGCGATCGGTCAATGATGAAGAAGGAAGTTCGGCAACGGATTCTGTAACGGATGTAACGGATGTAACGGATGTAACGGATGTCAGGAAGAGGGAAGAGGGAAGAAGGAAGAAGGAAGAAGGAAGAATGTTGGAACTTTCTACTTCTAATCCCCGATGCCCGATGCCCGATGCTTTTAGGCCCGATGCCCGATGCCCGATGCCCAATTCTCAATTTAACCTGTAATTTTCATAAGATAAGAGGAAAATAAACGAGTGCCTCAGTATCAATTCACTCAGGCTAGACGCTACGATCCACAAGCGATCGCTCAGTATTACCGCAAACGTCCTTGGAAAGCAATTTGGCGCGCAATTACCGTTATTTGGTTTTTTGCAGGCTTCGTGCTGGGGATGCTGTGGGACAGTTGGCAGCACGAAGTCGCAGCACACCAGCCAGAACGCGCCGCCCACCTGCGACAAATACTCACTCGCTTGGGCCCAACTTTCATTAAAGTCGGCCAAGCCCTTTCTACCAGACCGGATTTGATCCGCAAAGACTTTCTCGAAGAACTGATCAAACTTCAGGATCAGTTGCCGCCGTTTGACTCGGTACGCGCTTTCGAGATTATTGAATCGGAACTCGATCGTAAAATTAGCGAAACCTACAGCGAAATCTCCCCCGAACCTGTCGCCGCGGCAAGTCTCGGTCAAGTGTACCGAGCTCGCCTCCTCACCGGAGAAGCAGTAGCAGTCAAGGTTCAGCGACCGAATTTGCTGCCAGTCTTGAGCCTCGATCTTTATTTAATGCGCTGGGGCGCTGCATGGTTGGGCCCATGGCTGCCGCTGAATCTCGGTCACGACCTTTGTTTAATAGTCGATGAATTCGGTATCAAATTGTTCGAGGAAATTGATTATATCAATGAAGGCCGCAACGCCGAGAAATTTGCTACAAATTTTGCCGACGACCCGACAGTAAAAGTTCCGAGTATTTACTGGCGTTATACTTCAAAATGCGTTCTGACTCTCGAATGGATTGAGGGCATCAAGCTGACAGATATAGAACGTGTTAAAGCCGCAGGTTTGGATACCGATAGTTTAATTGAAGTCGGAGTCCGCAGCGGTTTGCGGCAGTTGCTGGAACACGGATTTTTTCATGCTGACCCCCATCCGGGAAATCTGTTTGCCTTAGCGGACGGCCGCATGGCTTACATTGATTTTGGGATGATGGATCAGATGGAAGAAACAACTAAAGAAACTTTGGTTGATTCTGTCGTTCATTTGATCAACAAAGATTACTTAGAGTTAGCCAAGGATTTTGTCAAACTTGGCTTTTTGACGCCAGATACAGATATTATGCCGATCGTCCCGGCGCTGGAATCTGTACTGGGTGATATCGTCGGCGAAAAGGTGTCAGATTTTAACTTCAAGACGATTACAGACCAGTTTTCGGAGTTAATGTACGATTATCCTTTCCGAGTGCCGGCGAAATTTGCCTTAATTATTCGCTCTCTGGTGACAGAAGAAGGTTTGGCCCTGACGCTGAATCCGAATTTCAAGATAGTCGAGGTGGCGTATCCTTATGTAGCGCGGCGTTTGTTGAACGGAGAATCTCCGGCACTGCGGCGGCGTCTGATTGAGGTATTATTCAAAGATGGCAAATTCCAGTGGAACAGGTTAGAGGACATGATCGCGATCGCCCGATCCGATCGCAGTTTCGACCTGCTACCGACAGCACAACTAGGCTTGCAATTCTTGCTGTCAGAGGAAGGGTCATTTTTGAGACGCCAATTGATATTGGCTTTGATTGAGGACGATCGCCTCCACACCGAAGAAGTTCGCAGCCTGTGGAACTTAGTCAAGGAAGACTTGCAACCCAGTCGCCTGTTCAACGTTGCTCTAGGCGCTTTGGCGGAGTTTTCCACAGAAGGAGCCGCGGCGCTGACTCGGTTTTAATTAGAAGGAAGAAGGAAGTTCGGCAACGGATTCGCAAGGGCGGATGTAACGGATGTCATGCAGAAGGAAGAGGGAAGAAGGAAGAGGGAAGAAGGAAGAAAAATAATTCTACTCTTGCCAATTCCCAATTCCCAATTCCCAATTCCCAATTCCCAATTCCCAATTTCCAATTACCCAAATTAAGGAATTATTCGTGTATTATTTTCCCGAACCTCCGTATTTTTTAATGTCGGCTGGACTGCTAGCAGGTATGGCCTCCGGCCTAGCCTTTGAAGCAACTCTCAAACAATCCGTACAACTGTGGTCTAAAAATCGTTCTACTCGCACTTTGGCTAACCTGCAAGGGCTGCAATTACTAATACCTTTTCTGGGAATGGCTGGCGGAATTTGCGTATTTTTAGCTTCGGGCATGGAGATTTTTGGCTTCCCAAAACTACTTTCTTATGCCCTAGCTTTGCCACTGACGCTACTCACGGGCTGGCTAGTTTGGACTCAGCTAGGTAAGCTTTTGATCGAGTTAGAACGCGGAGGTTCCCAAGCCCTGGATTTAGATTCTTTTGAACAATGAAAGTTAACTGTCAACCTCTTTTCGGAGAAGGAAGGAGGTTGATAGTTATCTAGTTATCTAGGGTTATCCTAATTAGAGGCTTTTGGAACCGCCGAGAACGCAGAGGAAGAGAAAGAAGAAAATGACAGCTCAGACAAGAATTTGTGTAAAAATCTAAAATCTAAAATCTAAAATCTAAAATCGAATGAGTATTTTTATTGTTACGGGTGCGGCTGGATTTATTGGCTCTAACTTAGTAGAAAATATTTTAAATCGAGGGTAGACGGCGATTCGGTGTTGATGAGTTCAACGATTATTACGATCCGACCCTCAAGCGCAAGAATATTGAGCGATTTGAAAAGTATCCGGGTTTTGAATTGGTGGAAGGAGATATTTTATCTATAAATTGGCGAGGTCTTTTATCCGATGCTAAGGTAATATTTCATCAGGCGGCGCAAGCGGGAGTCCGTGCTAGCTGGGGCGAGGGTTTTCGCAATTAGACCGAACGCAATATTAACAGCACCCCAGTATTGTTAGAAGCGGCAAAAGATGCACCCAATTTGCAGAAACTTGTCTATGCTTCTTCTTCAATTTACGGCAACGCTGAATCTTTTCCCACGAATGAAAACGCTTGTCCGCAGTCGGTTTCTCCCTACGGAATTACGAAATTAGCCGGTGAACGTTTGTGCGGACTTTATTACAAAAATTTTGGCGTTCCGACTACTTCCCTGCGCTATTTTACTGTTTATGGGCCGAGACAGCGCCCCGATATGGCTTTTCACAAGTTTTTTAAGTCGATTTTGTTTGACGAGGCGATTTCAATTTTCGGCGACGGATTGCAAACGCGGGATTTTACGTTTATCAGCGATTGCGTTGCGGCGAATTTAGCGGCGGCTGAGGTTGCGGAAGCTGCGGGGGAAGTTTTTAATATTGGTGGGGGAAGTCGGGTAGTTTTGAAAGAAGTTATTGATACAATAGAGAGAATTGTCGATCGACCTATTCGGATAGATTTTACCGAAGCTGCGAGGGGAGACGCGCCGCACACAAGCGCGGATGTGTCTAAAGCCCAGAAAATCTTAGGTTATCAGCCGCAGGTTCCTTTAGAAGAAGGATTAAGGCGCGAATCGGAGTGCATTCAGTCTTTGTACAGTTAAATCCTATCTATCCCAGAAATTCCGCAACTTAAATTGAACATTGTTAACTTTTTGAATTACCCAACTTTTGATATTTCTCTGCAAGCGAACCAACAAATTTGGAGGCGCTAGTTTTGGCTGTGTTTCCGGCGAATTCAAATAGCGGTAGTGCAGAAATACGTCTCGGTAGGGAATCTCAACATCTTCGCCAGCACACAATCGAGTAAACTTTGCAGCCGAAATACTCATGTAGTGCAAGTAAGTCAGCCGCCGCCCTTTGTCATATAGAACATAATCTATCACATCAAATTGAGAAGACCAATGATTTCCCGTTACCAGTGCAGGTTGATGATAAGCAAAGTTGTAAAAAGAGATGCCGCTACGGGCGACTAAATAGTTAAATAAAGGTTGGTCAGTTCCCCGCAAAGACAAAATTTCTGCTTCTCCTGAAGTCAATTTTTTTAACAATTGCTTTGAATTAGTTCGATTTAAAATACCTTTTTTTGAAGCAAACCAACCAGCACAAAAAATATGAGATTGTAGTTTGTTAATGTTCAAAAGTTTTGGCAGTTTTTCTGACGATAAATCAAATACATAATTAATGTCTGATGTGTATTGAAAATCGTTGGCTACCCAATCAAACTCATCAAGTTTTTGATAGATGTAATCTAGAGAACCCATTAACAGAGTGTCGCAGTCAAAATAGACAAATTTGTCAAAAGGGCCGTCAAAACAGCAAAATTTTCGGTGCATTCCCAAACAGTGAACTTGCTGCCAACCTTTAGCTTGCCAAACTTTTTGAGCCTTGCGGTGAGAAGTCCAAGCTTGAGTCGCAAACTCTTCCCAAAAATTGATGGAATCTGTATTTTCAAACAGAGTGACATTGTGTAGGGTGGCAATTTCTACTCGTACTTTTTTCATTCTGTCATCATAGGGAATGATGCAAACTGGAATATCTTTTGCCCCATTGACTTCGAGGCTGTTTAATAAAGCGACTAAGTGGTCGAAAACAACATCGTTTGCTAGTATATAAATGCCGTCAGCCATCGGATTTTAGTTAATAAGTAACCCAGCGCATATATATTGCTTTTTAGGTGCGGGCAAGATGCCCACACCACAAGAAATAAAATTTATTGATTGTGGAACAGGCATCTGACCTGTTCTTCAAAGCTTGTTTGGTCTCAAAAACACAACAAGATTTATGAAGGGTGGAACAGGCATCTTGCCTGTTCTTCAAAGCTTGTTGATAATGATACAACATATGATTTTATCCTCACCTACTGAAATCCCGAAATATTTTTTGCACTAAATTTGGTTGTTCCTCATTGAGATAACGATAATGTTTCCAAAGTTGCCAATAAGGACTACCCGATTTAATTGGTATTCCAGCCCAGTGAAGATATTTTAACCTTTTTCCTTTGTCATAAAGAACAAAATCTATTTCCTGAAAATGCTTGGAACCAGCCCAGCTTCCGGGTTCTGTTGCTGAATCTTTAACAAGATTGCAGCGCTTGGGAATCAGCTTGAGAATGATATAATTTAGTATAGGTTGGTCTGTGACATTTTGAGTAAAGTCAAAATATTCTCGATGCTGCGAACATTCTCGCAAAATCTCATACATTTGCGATTCTGAAATAGTTCCTTTTCTGGAAGCCCAAAAACCGCTGTTGAATACATCTTGAAGCTGTGAGTCGGTAAAGATATTTTGTTCTTTGACAGCGGGTGAAAATACATTTCGCAGTTTTTCGCTGAGGTGGTGGTAGTCGCAGCAAAAAAAGTCTACTTCTGATAGTTTGTTGAGGTTGGCTGCGATGTCTTCAAAGACGATGATATCGGTATCGATGTACAGAAATTCGTCGAGGGGGCCAAACCAAACGGCGAGTTTTCGCATTTTGTTGGGGAGGGCTAAAAAGTTGCGATCGAACATTTGGCCAATTTCCCTGGTAAACTGTTCCACAAACTCCAGATTTGGGAACAGTTGAACCCCGTGGAGACGGCTGAGTGCGGCTGCTACTTGCTGATAATTGTCGTCGAAGGGAATCAAAAAAACAGGTACTTGACAATTATACAGACGTATGCTGTTTAGAAGGGCGATCGCACTTTCGATCACCTTATCATTTGCAACAATATAAATACCGCGACTCATACATTTATCCTCAACCTTCTCAACACTCTTTGTAGCAAATTCGGCGCAGAAACATCAGTATAAGACTTTGGCGCTTGGGCAAAAATCGGACGCTTTGACGGTTCGCGGAGATAGCGGTAATGCAGGAACAAATCGCGATAGGGAAACTCAATATTTTCGCCCGCACAAACTCTCCGAATTAAATCCGGCGGCACACCAATATAATGAATGTAAGTAAGTCGGTTTCCCTTGTCGTACAAAATCTGATCTTGCTCTTCAAAATGTTTGGAAGTGACGCTGCACCCGGTTTTTTCGCCATCCGGGAGGCTATAAGCAAAATTATAGCTATTCATCCCCGTTTTCATCACCATATAATTGAGCAACGGCTGTTCTCCCGCACCTGCATAGAGAATTTCTGCCTCGCCCGATTGCAGTTGAGCTAACAGCCATTCCCTAGTATCTTGCTCAAACAATCCTTGCTTGCTGGCGTAAAATCCCGAACAAAATATTTCCGAGTTTATCCGATTTTGATCGAAAACTTCTAGCAGTTTTCGTGACTGAATATTGTATACTTTAGTTGGGTCGCGAAATTGAAAATCATAAACCACAAAATCCGATTCCTCTAACTTCTGAAAAACCGCATCAAGGGAATTCATCACCAAAGTATCGGCATCCATATAGATAAACTTGTCAAACGGGCCGTCGAAAGCGCAAAAGCGCCGATGTGCGCCGTAAAGCCGGAATTTTTTGCGGTTCAAGCGCTCGGGTGCGGCTGCTTGCATGAATTTATCCCATCGCTGAATTGAGGCGCTATCTTCATAAATAAAGACGTTGGGACGGTTGACAATTTCTGCTTTGATTTGCTGTATCTGGTCGTCGAAAAGATAAATACAGACCGGAGTATTTGAGCCTAAGATAACTTCAATACTGTTGAGCAAGGCAATTAGTTGGTCGTAAACTGTATCGTTGGCAAGCGTGCAAATTCCATTCATATTTAGTGAATAAATTGTGGTAGGGTGCGTCGCTTGTCGAATATTTGTAGGTAGCGAGAATTGTTTGTAGCGACGCACCCTACAAGGGCTCACCGCCGGTGTTTCCAGGACTATCAAAGAAACCGGGTTTTTTGCTGTTTCTGTCGGCTGTAAGGCGTATTCTCGCAAAAAAACCCGGTTTCTGACCACCAGTGCGAACTAATTAAAACACGATCGTCCAACCTTCACGCTGTGCTTGTTGCTCAGTGTACGACACGCCGTCAACTTTCAAACCTTCTTGATTTAGCAGCGTGATCAAGCCACCTTTTTTGCTCAGTTGCACGTTTGATGGCAAGGTAACGACCAGAGAAGCACCAGCAGCAACCGTACCGGAAAGGGTATGCTTGTTTTTTAACTTATCTGCGATCGACCATCCAGTCAAATCGATTGCATCCGGTGAAGCATTCAGCAGCGTTACGGTTTCCTTTCCAGCATCTTCACCCACAGGACTTACTAACGCCGCCACAATTCTGACAATATAGTCAGGTTCAACTGTAGCTGCTTCGACAGGTTTGACAGCAGGTTTGCCGATAATGGGTGAGGGTATAGTGTCGATGCGCTGTCCCAAATCGTCATCAGTGTGCCAAGTTTGCGATTGAAACTTGAGGAAAATGCCTACCCAGCGGTTTTCTGACGGGAAATGTAACAGCATTCCGCCGTCTTGCCAAACGCCGTTATCCTTCGCAAACCTGCCAGCATTCCCCTGATTCATGTGGATGTCGTGAATGCCGTTACCGGGCAAAAAGCCGAAGATTTTGTCTTTGATTCTTTCCGGCCCCCATTTCTCGCCGAAAGCATAGATATGAGCTGATTCATCCGACATTGCCCGCTGCACGTATTTGTCAATTTTTTCGTTTAAGTCATTATCCGCACCAGGTACATCGAAGGGTAGAGGGATCATTTTAGTGCGATCGAACAAATTACCGCGAATAAAATCAAGTGCCAAACCACCGGGCTTTCTCTTCAGTTCCTTGAAGCCCAAAGGCAACTCTGCCAAATCTGCCAAAATGGGATAAGAGAAATTTTCATCAACCAAATACTCTAATTCCGACGGTTCTAGCTTCGATTTTACGTTGATAGCAATTCGGTAGTCTGTATCTTCCGAAACTAAGTGAACTTGGTAATGAGCATTAGACGTAATCGCCAAACGCCGTCCCACAGGACGACCTTTTAAAACACCGTAATTCTTTAAAGCCACAAGCTTCTCCTCGGTACTTCAAAATATACAACATACTCTACAGGAGCGATCGTACTGGCCAGTAAAGCCGCCCCTTCATTCTGTCACCCCTCCCCCAAGAACTTATTATAGAAATCGGGTTTCTTGCTTTTACGAATCATTAAAATTTATTTCCTGAGATACAAACATAGACAGCCAATTGAGCAAGTTCAATTCGTGGAGAATGATTTGTCTAGCTTCGGCAATTTTCTCCCTCGCTTCATGCCAATAATCCGCAGTAGCCACAACTTCTTTAATAAATTCTACTCCTTTCTCATCCAGACTGGGCAGCCGCAGAAAACTCCCCGGCGGCAACAACTTATCCGCCGCCGAACCGCCGTAATAAATTGGCAAACACCAAGCTAACAAAGCATCCCAAAGCTTCTCGCTGACATACAAATCGTTTTCGGCATAATTTTCAATAGCTAAGTTGTAATAGTATGGCGCGACGGCGTGCCATTTATTGTTGACAGTCCCGTTCCCGCGCGCCCAAGTTGGCAAGTTTCGCCCGTAAAGGTCAAAATCTAATTCTCGTTCTTGCAGCAATTTGATAAAGTCTAATCGGTGGCGGTGATTGGCGCTGCGGCTAACACCTGAAGTTATCCAAGAACAGGATTTAGTTTTAGCTGGTGGCGGCATTTCATCCAGTTCTCGAAACGAGTTTGAGTGATACCAAATCGCGGGCATATAATCTGGTTTTGGTGCGAAATCGTCTGGCCCGGAAACGTAACCGCAGTAAAGTTTTGCTTGTTCGTAGTTGGCTTTGGTAATTTCAATTACTTCTGGTAATGGCGGCTCGCGGATCAGGTAAATTATGCGTTCCTTGGGGACACCGCGAAATTTTTCTCGAATGTCGTTTTCTGGATTTTTGGGGCTAGGACGGCGAATTTTGTCGATCCAAGATTGATTTTTGGAAGGTTGGGGAAAGTCGAATTGATACATGAGTAAAAAGTCTGGTTCTGGGTAATTTGCTAGCATTTGAATGTTTCCCCATTTGCCGAAGTTGTGGGGGGTTTGTTGCCACAGCCAGTCGCTTTGACTCATGCCTGGATAGGTGGTGATTGTGCCGATGATTTTTTTGTTCATTTCTAATAATAAATCCGGTTTTCGCGTGTGGGCGGGGCGGGTTTATGAGATTATTTATTTGAGGCGAGGATTGTGGGTAAAACCCGCCCATACGGATGTTTAAATTATGGGATGCGGATTAATGAATAATTTGCGATCGCACTGAGATATTCCACCATTATCCATAAGCCTTTTAGGGGCGGGCTAGAAGCCCACCCCACAATAAAATTTAGTTTTTGTGGAACAGGCATCCTGCCTGTTCTTGAGAATAGTGCAAAATGTCCGATCGCACTTGCCGATCCACATAAGTTAAAATTCTCTCTATCCTATTTTCCCACGAAAATTGCTTGACAAAATTCAAGGTTTCTGCATAACCTTCGATTTTCCTCGGATATTTGGTTAAACAATCTCGAATGCTTTGCGCGAACTGGTGCGGGTTATCCGGTTCGCACCAAGTTGCTGCTATGTTTCCCGATTTAAATTCCATTAAAGATGCAATTTCCGTCGCGACAATCGGAGTTCCCGATGCCATGTAATCAAAGAATTTTAAAGGAGAGGTGAACGTCGCGGCCTCTGTCAAACAGTGCGGGTGAGTCAAAACATCGGCTGCTTGCAGCAAGCTAGCCAGTTGATTTTGAGGCAGGTAGCCGAGAAATTTAATGTTGTTAACTTGCTTGGATTTGGCTAATTGCTGGTAGGCTGTTACTTGGGATGAATCACCGCCTGCGATCGCAAATTGAACTCGCGGCAACTCCTCGGCCACATCCACTAGCATATCGACACCTTTAAACGGGTACAGTCCCCCTGCATAAACTGCTAAATACTGTTTGTCATTTTGTAATAATTGCTGTCGCCAATTCTGGGCTGCTTCTGTTTGTCTCGCGATAAAAAAATGGTTAAAACCGTTGTGCAGTGTAATTACTTTTTCGGGTGGCATCCCATTCTTAATCATGCTGTCTCGGACAGTATCCGCAACTGTTACAGCAATTTGAAATAGAGGATTGCAAACGACTTCTGGTTGAAAAGTTTTGTCTTCGTGGTGGTGCTGTTCGTAGATAGCGGGAATACCGTTTTTAATGGCAGCTTTGACAAAGTTCCAGTCGCGGGTGTGGACAATTTTAGTGGATTTAACCAGGTGAATCGGTAAATAGTATTTTGAGACGATCGTACTCGCACTCGTCCACTTGCTGTCCCAAAGGTCGATCGGCCAGGGCATGGGCAAGTCTGCTACTTTTAATTTATCTTGAATATTGTAAATTTTGGCAAGTTGGTCATCCGGTTTCCTCGGTTGAAAAGGACGAAGTAAATCAACCGGATTCAAAGCATTCCATCCTTTGCGGAGGTATACCAAAACTGCTGGATAACCGAGATTTGCTGCGGCATTTGCAGAGTGGGCAACTTGAACTAAGCTCGCTACGTTGGATTGCGGCAAGACATTTCTGGTAAAAAATACATAATATTTAGACATGGTTATTGGTAATTGCGAATTGGTAATTGCGAATTGGTAACTGGGAAAATAACAACTGCCAACTGCCAACTGACTACTTACTACTTTTTAACAGCTTGACGCTTAATAGTTTTTTCTATAAATTCTAAAGTGGTGAAAATATTAGCAGCCGAGTGAAAGGATTCTCTGATTAACTCGTCTCTTTCTTCGGGAGAGTCTACCATTTCATCTACTAGCAATTTGAGGTAAGCTATCATGGGAGTCAAGCGAGTGCGAATTTCGTAAGAACCTCTAATTAGAGCTTCATCGCGAGCGGTTTCTTCGGCAAATTGCACTGAATACAAGCGAGTGTAGTAACCTCCTTTTGCTAGCAATTCTTCGTGGGAGCCAATTTCTACTACTTGTCCGCGATCGATCACGGCGATTTTGTCGGCTTTTTGGACTGTAGAGAGGCGGTGGGCGATTACCAAGGTTGTGCGATCGCAACTCAATTTCTCGATCGCCGCTTGCACGTACCTTTCCGAAACCGTATCCAGCGAACTCGTTGCCTCATCCAAAATTAAGATTTCCGGGTTTTGCAGCAGGGCTCTAGCAATTGAAATTCTCTGACGCTGCCCTCCCGATAATATCACCCCCCGATCGCCAATTTGAGTATCCAACCCCTCCGGCAACAGTTGGATAAACTCGTAAGCATTCGCTCCCTTCGCCGCTTCCACAATTTCTTCCTCAGTCGCTTCGGGCCTAGCGTAAGCAATATTTTCGCGCACAGAAGCATTAAACAAAAACGTATCTTGGCTAACAATACCCATCGCTTGTCTGAGACTTTTCAGCTCAAATTCGCGCAAATCCCTGCCATCGATCGAGATATGACCTTCAGTAGGATCGTAAAATCTCGGCAGTAAATCTGCCAAAGTTGACTTGCCAGAACCCGATGCTCCTACCAAAGCCAAAGTAGTTCCATGAGGTAGAAATAAATCAACTCCTTGAAGAACTAAATTTTTGTGATTGGGATAACTAAAAGATATTTTATTAAAATGAATCCCCGATTGCAAATGATTGTAAGGCACAGAACCGTTTAGCATAAACGGCTTGTCATCACAGCGCAAAAATTCATTTACCACCTCTACACTAGCCGACGTAGTAGCAAATTGACTTCGCCCGCTATTCAACTGAGAAATGAAAGGAATTAACCGAAAAAGTACCAATAAATATGTCAACAAAACTGTAGAAATAGACTCTATTTCATTGGCAAATATTGTGCGTCCTATAAAGACAATCAAAATAATAACTATCAAATTAACAACTTCGTTAATTGGAGCGATCGCCGCATAATTGACCTGAGCCTGAAAATCCGCTTGTTCTCGCCTGTGAATCAAATGCTTGATCCGCTCATACTCCCTTTCCTCGTTCCCGGTTGACTTGACCAGCCGAATCCCAGTCATGGTTTCGAGGACTCTAATCGAATAATCTTTCGACATTTCAGAAAGCAGGTGTCCAAAATGCTTGGAACGGTTAATAATATATTGGTTTGTCCAAGCAACTAACGCGAGCAAAACTGTAGATGTCACCGTCAATTTCCACGAGATAGAAAGCAGCAAACCCACAAACACCAAAACCGTGATTGAGGTAGTAAACATTCCGATCGCCGTGCCGACTGCACTAGCAGTCCGGCCAATCTCTCCGCCCAATCTATTAATTAAATCCCCGACTTTAGTTTTAGAATAAAAATCTAAATCTACTTCTAACAACAAGCGCAAACCTGCTTCTCGCAAATCAAAAGTCAGAGATCGCGTCAGAGAAGTAGCTACTAAAGTATTAATATAACTCGCAACATTTTTCAAAATAATTGCCAGAACAATCGCCACTGTTATCAACATTAAACGCTGATTTGGGGGCATTCCCTCAAAGGGATACATCAAAGTTTTAATTACAGGTGGAGCGCCGCGCAGCTCGATAGCTTCGTCTAAAAAACTTAAAAGCACTGGTACAATCAGAGTAGTGCTGATACCGTTGAATAAAGCCCCAGAAAAGCCCAGCATCACAGTTAACAGAATCCTGCCGGGATATCGTCTGGCAAATTTTAGGAGTAGCTTATTGGCAGACATGAAGCATTCCCAGCTAAACAGTACCGCATCTCAAAATATTCTTTAATTACAGCCAGTGTTTCCTCCTCCATTCAGTCGCTTGAAAGTTATCTCTATATACCTGAAATTATATCTGAAAGTATCGGTGCCATTGCTTGAATGCTATATTTTTTCACGCATCTTTCCCTAGCTTTCATTCCTTGCAAATTTGCGGCTGTCAAATTTTGAAATATCCATTGAATTTTTTGGGAAATTTGAGCTGGAGAACTCGGCTCGACTAAATAACCTGTTCCCCCTAAAATTGCTGGAATATCCCCCACTCGCGTAGACAAAACAGGCTTAGCCATTGCCATGCCATCTGTCAGCTTCAGCGGAAACTGAGCCACGGCTGTGAGAGTTTCTCGCTGAGGAACAACGACAACATGAGCCGCCGCTACAACGGACGGCATCGTCTCGACTGCAAACCTGGGCAGTTTAACAATCCAACGCCCCCATTGTTTCACAAGTTTATCATCATAATCATCATAAGGACTCCCACCGACGATCGCTAATTTTAAATCGGGCTCATTTAACTGTTTGAGTGCCATCAAAACATCCTCAACACCTTTGTGAGGTCGCGGTGCCCCGGGAAACATCAGAATTCTATACCCGGACAAGCCATAACGCTGCCTGCTTAATTCAGGATTGTATTTAGCGGGGTCGAACATTTCAGTATCTTTGCCGTTCGGCAAATATACGCCCCCAAAACGCTGTTTTAAAAACTCAGTATCGACGGTGACCGCATCAGCACGAGAAACTAAACTTTCCATCCACTTGACATATAGCGGATGATCTGGTTCTCTCAATTGACCATTTTTTTTGGCAATATCTCGATAAAGTTGTTTGAAAGAAGGACGATATTTCCACTCGTCTCCGCCGCACCAGCTAAGTTCCCAGTCATCTATATCTAAAATGACAGGGCGGCGAGTATCCAGTTTTTTTAGCAGCGATAAACCAAAGCTTGTAGGTTTAGGTTTGACTGCATAAATAATATCCCCATCTATTTTTTTCAAAACTTTTTTAGCATCCATCAAAAACCCCGGATAGTTTTTCCCCGGTATCGCACATACCGGGATGCCTCGCGGAGGAATAGCATACAATTCCTTGCCAAACTGAAATCCGATAACTTCTACCTCGCAGTTAAGCTCTATCAGAACTTGAGCTAGGAGAAAAGCACGAATAGCACCTCCTCCCGACAAATCGCTCACCACTAATGAAACTTTCACTTGGTAATTTTTTTAAAAAAAGTTGCTTTATTTTCGTACTTAACCGAGCTTTTGTCAAGGGTAGCAAAGCAAACAATATTTTTTTGAGGCAAACTTTCGGATATTTTAAGGCTAAAGCATCTTTGATTTCTTGTCTAAAATTGGTTGCTCCTGATGCTGTTGGCAAATAAAGCTGCGGATGAATTAAGGAAAGCTGAAAAATGTTAGTTAGAGCGGGAGCTTTTTGCAAGACTGGATTGGTTGTTAAATATCCCCCCTGGCAAATATAAGTATATTCTGGGCGTAGTACGATTTAAGTCGATCGTTTTACCATATCAGTCCTGAACGCAAAAACCCGGTTCTTCACGCAATTTGGTCATATACGCTCGCGACAACGAGAAACCGGGTTTTTTTGGGGAACCGTGCATAAGCCCTGCATATTTTATTTTTCACGCAGCCAATTGCCAGATATCCTTGCTATTGGGATAGTTTCGCTCAACAGTCGGGCAACTGTTCATTTACGCGATTTTTTCTTCTTTGAAATGGTACTGTGGCAGAGAATAAAATAACTGCGATCGGCTTCGCTAAAGACTCTACCAATATCTGGACACACTCAGAGGGCAAGTGTTTGGCAACTTCTCAGGAAGAAATTAAATCAAATTGCTTTTTAATCGGCAAAGCCTGGTTTAAATCTAATGCTAAAAAGTTAGCATTAGACTTATAGCCTTTTTGAGTAAACCCAATTACCATCAATTTAAAAATATCCTCAACAACAAATTATTTGAATGTTTACAGCCTAGTCCCCGTAACACTACCAGATAAATTACTCGCTTTTGCTGCACAAATTACCAAATAATATGAATAATTTTTCTGGCTGACTATTGGGATGTTTTTTGCAAGTACAGGACTTACGCACAGACTCTATTTGTAGGGTGCGGACTAACCTTGCAGTACAGATAGTATAAAAAATGATTCCTTGCGTCAGTCCTAAAGTATTGATATAGTTCTTCCTTATAATGTTGCATAATATCTAGATTAGTTATATTTCATTTGTTGTGAATGATATTTTTTAAATCAACCGCAGAGGGCGCAGAGCCCACAGAGAGAAAGAAACAAACAGAGAGAGCTGTTCAGCAATTGGCAGCGGTTGTTATAATATTGAAATCTTGAGGAGGTTACTAAAGTTTATTTTAAACGCCAGGGATTGTTAAGTTGATTTGGTAAAAATATTTTAGCCATGCGATCGACTATTCTAGTAAAAATCGATCGCGTCACGTTCTTCGCGTACTGAGGGCGGTAAGGATAAGTGCAGTGCATTACTTTAATCGGTTTGTCGATCCTATAAACTTCTTTCCATTTGTCCAAGTAATTGTAAACAGGCGACAAGGTTTTCATTTTCGGCTTGACAGAGGCAATAGCAGCAGCAAAAGCACCTTGGTCTTTCAATAGTAGCACATCTTGATTGGCAACTACGATATCGAAAGATTTCTTAAAATAATTGAATAATTCCTGATTTTTACTGCTGTTTGTAAAGGCGATAAATCCGCCATTGTATTGAATGCTATTTTCATTGAGTGGTAATCCGACTGATTGCAGAGTTGAGACAATATCTTGCTTGACTCTTAATAAATTAGCAGCTTTTGCGATCGCAGGCTGCACGTCTTCTGTTACCAGCAAATCTACTTCATCAAGAAAATCAAAAACCTCATCAATTGGCGACAGCAAACAAATATCGCAGTCCAGATAAATAGTTTTCTCAAAAGGAGATTGTTGATACAAAGCCAGCTTAGCTTGTCGCGATGCTAAAACAGGATTTTCGTGTTTCGGTGCGGCCTGCAATCTCACATTTCCGAACACAAAAAGTAATGGATATAAAAATCGTGGGACTCTATCTATTAAAATAATAATTGGTTCGCGGTGAAACTTCCTGACTGAAGCTAGAAAATGTATGCAGTCTTGAAATGAGTACAATCCAATTAAAATTGTGATAAATCCTCTATACATATTTTTTTACCGATAGTAAAAGTTGAAATTTAATAAGGCAATTAACTGTGTTTTTAATAACCGATAGAGATATTGCCAATGCTCAAACTGCAATTTATCCCAAACTTTATCCCAAAAGGTTCTTACTTGATTGTTTTGCCAGTCCCAATGAGCAAAAGAATGCTCCATAATTTGAGCGAGTTCCTGCCACCCGTCATTACGAATATTCCACCCAACTTTAGCAGTTGCTAACCCAATGGGATTACCGTCTTTTGTTTTGACTTTTTGCACTTCAAAAAATCTTCCAATCTTTCCCCATTCTTGAATAAACTGAATTTCTTTCCCATTGTCTCTCGCAATTACGAACAAATTTTCTTGAACAAAACTTACCTTTGTCAATGGTACTTCTAGCTTTTTGGCTAATTTATAAATTGCCTCTTTTCTCCCCGGCAATGATTGATTTGGTGGATGTTCTAGAATGGGAATAAACCCTTTACAAGTAATTCCTGACATCCATTCTCTCTCCGGCACTTTTCCTATGATTCTTGTATCTGCATCCACAAAGATTGTCACTCGGCATAATTCTAAGGCTTTTTTTAGTGCAAATCGTTTATCATTATAACAATAATCTACACCTTCGCGACTTTTTTTAAAGGCGAAAACATTCGTCAAATTCTGAAAGTCATTTGGGTTGTCAGTACAAACAACTAGCATCGTCCCTAGAGAATGAGTTTCTAAGTCTGCTGCTAGTTGTTTGGCTAATTCGCGATACTTTTTCCGAAAAGCTAAGGTGCAAAAACAAAAATCTTTGTGACTGTTTAACATTATTTTTGACTCGATTTTTGCACTTGTTTTATTTGAGTTTATGCTAACTGTGACGCTTTTGATGCCACTGCCAAGCATGGGAGATAATGTTCAGAATGTCGGGATATTCTGGAGACCAACCCAAGGTTTTGATGGCTTTCTCGCTGCTGCCCACCAAAGCAGGCGGGTCTCCCGGACGCCGATCGCACTCAACCGCCTTAATCTCTTTTCCGGTCACTTGGCGAGCCGTTTCTATCACCTCTTTCACCGAAAACCCGCCGCCGTTGCCCAAATTAAAGAAATCTGATTTGCCACCATTTAGCAAATATTCTAATCCCAAAATGTGAGCCGACGCCAAATCGTTAACGTGAATGTAATCCCGAATGCAAGTACCGTCAGGAGTATCGTAATCCGTGCCAAAAATTGCGATCGAATCTCGTTTCCCCAAAGCAGCGAACAACACTAGCGGAATCAAGTGAGTTTCTGGATTGTGATCCTCTCCTATCAACCCGTTCGGATCGGCCCCAGCCGCGTTAAAATAGCGGAAACAAACAGACTTAAAATTGTACGCAGCGTCAAAATCAGACAAAATCCGTTCTACCATTAACTTAGTAGCACCGTAGGGATTGATCGGGTTTTGCGGGTGGTCTTCTGTGAGCGGAATTTTCTGCGGTACGCCGTAAGTCGCGCAAGTAGAAGAAAACACAAATTTCTTCACGTCAGCAGCGATCATAGCTTCCAAAAGGGTAATAGTACCGATGACATTGTTTCGGTAATATTTAGCTGGGTCGGTAACAGATTCGCCCACGTAAGCGTAAGCAGAAAAGTGCATTACCGCATCAATTTTGTGCGTAGCAAACAAGTTGTCGAGAAGAGAGCGATCGTTCGTATCGCCAACTACCAAATCCACCTGCAAAACCTGCTCTACTAAATCTCGGTGACCGTAAACTAAATTATCCAAAATCACCACACCGTAACCGGCGTTTTTCAGTGCTAATACCGCGTGAGAGCCAATATATCCAGCTCCACCAGTCACCAAAATAGTTTGTTTTTCTGCACTCATTTTATTAGACCTTTTTTTTGTAACTGCAACTGTCGATTATCTGGTGAATTTACAAGTTCAATCGATAAACTTGATGCGACCAATTTGGATATAATCAAAGATCCGATTGATTTGATGTCGCTCCTCCTCTGAAATCTTATCATCTGACAGGATAGCAGAAGTCAAAACCAAATGTTCCCGGCGAGCGATCTTGCCAGATACTACAATCCGATCGACCATTTGAAAAATTGTTAAGTTCGATTTGTTTTGAGAAGTTCGCATAAGTAGATCGCGCTTTTATGTCAGAATAATCATAGCAGTTTGCAGTTCTTGACGAACTAGCTCAGCGTTTACATTCATTGATTGCAAGTAAAAAATTACTGTTGAGAGGCAGTTTTATATGCAGGTTTATCGGCTTCCCGTACTGTCCGACAACTACATTTTCTTGCTGCACGACCCCGATCGCCGCACAGCAGCCGTCGTCGATCCAGCGCAAGCAGAGCCAGTCTTGCAGCAACTGCGATCGCTCGGAGCCGAATTAACCGCAATTTTCAACACGCACCACCACAGCGACCACGTAGGCGGCAATCAGGAACTGATCGATCGCTTTCCCCAAATTAAAGTTTACGGCGGCGCCCAAGACCGAGGCAGAATTCCGGGACAGCAAGTGTTTTTACAAGCGGGCGATCGAGTTTCTTTCGCCAACAGAACTGCCGAAATTTTCTTCGTACCCGGTCACACAAAAGCTCACATCGCCTACTATTTCCCCCCCAGCAACCCCAGCGAAACCGGCGAATTGTTCTGCGGCGACACCTTATTTGCTGGAGGCTGCGGCAGGCTGAAAGAAGGCACTCCCGCCCAAATGGTAGCCTCTCTGGGGCAACTGCGAAACTTGCCAGACAATACCAGAGTTTGGTGCGCCCACGAATACACGCTGAACAACCTGCAACAAAACACTTCGTACACCTTCAGGTTTCAAAGCCAGATCAATGGAAGCGAGCGCGGTCCTATTGGCGAACCATTTACTTTTACCACGCAACCTACCAATGACCGCAGGCCGCCAACGGATCCCACCAATCTGGTAATAACCTGCGATC